>JAKBCX010000025.1:0-8105 GCA_021807465.1 Pseudomonadota bacterium
TTCATTCAGATCTGGTATGTTTTCGCCAGCGGCATGCAACTGCTTGGTGATTTGTGCTTGTAGCGCGTGATACCACGCTTGCACGGCTTGAGTAGGATCATCTGGTAATGGCATATCGAGCAACTGCCCGGCAATAGCGAGTTCTTTCTCGTGAACCATACCGGCCATTCCGCTATTCAGTAACTCAAGATGGCGGTACTGCGCATAGATGTTTTCGGCCACGCTGAGTGATGGATCAACTGGTGCGCCAATACCTCCTGTATCTGATCCGTAACGGGAATTATAAAGAATTGGCACCGTACGTTGCAGTTGAGGATGGGTCTTCATCACATGATAGCCTTCCATGAAGGCTTCCATGGCGATTTTCCAATTGGCTGGAAGAACGGTGGCGTACCACCATTCTGCACGCAGATTATCGACACCGTGGGCTTCCAGCCGTTCCGCAACAGGGCCGATAGACTCACGAAAACTTGGTGCCGTCTCGTCGAAATTGATAAAAACGCAGCCACCCCATATTTCAGAACGGCACGTGCGCAAAGAGAGTTCACTCTGATCCAGCATTTCTTCCGCGAATAGATGCTTGCCATATACAAAGGTGCACTCGCCCTCCAAATTCCAGCGCCAGCCGTGGAAAGGACAGATAAAGCCTTTGTTTTTGCAATTTCCGTACGGACCATCTGTTAGTGGAACGCCGCGATGACGGCAATGATTGTGAAAGGCTTTGATTCCCTCCGCTGTGCGTACAATAATGATGGACTTGCCAAGAATGGTATAATCTACCCAATCCCCGATATTTGGGAGTTGTTCGAGCCTGGCCGCCATTTGCCATGCGCGTGTCCACATCCGCTCTGCTTCCAGTTGGAAGAAAGATGCATCATAGTAACGTCCAGCGGGAATTTTCGCCGGATTTGTAATCATTAGTGAATCTTCTACGCTATTGGGCTTTGTGTAATCCATGTCGGCCATGGTTATTTCCTTGTTGGACGTAATGCAATTAGATAATTGGTTCTACACCCGCGGTTTTAGTGCGGCGCAGTAGCCGGCCGCAATCCGGGTCATAGGGCATGGCGCGGTGCATGGTGCCGGTATTGTCCCACATCACGGCATCACCAAGCTTCCATTCATGGGAGTACCGGAATGACTCGCTTGTTGCCCATTCCCGCAGGCTATTCAGCAGGGAGGCGCTTTCTGTCCAGTTCATGCCAATTACGTGATGCGCGGTGGCACCAAGTACGAGGGACTTGCGTCCGGATTTGTGCGTCCAGACGAGCGGCAATTCGGTCTCACCGATCGCCATCATCTCTTTCAGTTTCGTCTGGTCAGGTTCTGGATTGTAATAGAATAATGTGGTCCAGGCGGAATGCGCTACGTGTAGATGCTCGATCTGCCTTTTTGTGTCATCATCCAAGGCTTCGTAAGCGGCATAGGTATTGCAGAATTCCGTGTTGCCACCCCATGTCGGCAGTTTTTTGCTGGAAAGTATGGCTGCCCCGATGGGGCGCTTGTTCATTGTACCGTCAATATGCCAGTAGAGCGAGCCTTTGAGATATTCTGATTTCCGGTTTACTTTACTATCTAGAGAAATATTATAAACTTCTTCGCCGTCAATTTCTGGAAGAAATTGTCCCATCATTTTGGTGAAGGCGACTTGTTCGGCATCGGTGAATTCTATTTGTGGAAATACAAGGACGCCACGCTGCTCCAGAAGATCCTGTAAATCTGCCGACAGATTACCGCACAGAAGCTCTTCCTTGGTGTTATGAATCGTGCATCCAATATTCTGCTTGATGGGAGTATGAACCAGCCGGTTCAATTCGATGATATCCATGGCTTTCCTCCAAAATTCGTTATGTTATCGGATAAGGTGCGCCATAGCCCATATAGCGCGCCAGGTTGCGGTGTAGGTTGGTAATTTTACGCTCTTGATGCGGGTTCGGTAGGTTTCCGCGGAACCCACGAGATTTCAGCCCTTTTTGAACTGCCGCCATGTTAGAAAAATCCTGAGCGATAACTTTTCGCCAATTTTCTTCTGTTGGCTCAGCGTAAACCCATGCAGAGATCGGCTCCTGCCCTTCTGGGAAGCGCTCTATGGCATAAGCCTCGTATATGCATTTGTCTGGGTCCGTGCCATAGGGCCGGGTGCGATAGCAAAGGGCGAATGTAGGGCCTTGTAAAATTCCCATATTCGGGAAAACATGCCAAGCTAAACCAGCCTTTGCCATCTGCTCTTCGCTTATCTCGGGCCATGGAATACCAATGGCTGCATAGTCTAATTTTGCAGATTCGAGCCAATGATGGTGAACCTCTTCAGCCGGTGTGCCCTCGGGCAGTTCGTCCGCTAGGCGCTGTGCGGCGTCCACTAAAATCTGTGTAGTGCTGGCGCCTACGGTTTCCCAAAACTCCTTCTGCATTTGCGCGATCATCAGGCGTGCATCGCTGCCTTTGCCTGTACGGTGCACGGTTACGGTGGCTGCCGATTCCTCTTGTTTTCCGCGTGAATCGTAACCATCATTGCCGTGCAGTCCTTGCGCAGCGCTCCAGGCGTAAAAATCGCCATATTTGGAAAGTTGAGGATGGGTGCCCGCGACATGGTATGGTTCCATAAAGGCTTCGAGCGCAACCTTCCAGTTACAATCGAATATAACCCATTGCCGGAAGCGGTATCGCATCTTCTCGAATTCGAACGGGTCAAGCAGAGTTGCGGCGGGTTCAAGATAATCACGTAACGGCTCGCAATTAGGATCCATGTTGATCCAGATCCATCCACCCCAAGTGTCGGCCTTAACTTCGGTAAGGCAGGTGCGTTGTGCCGTGAGTGCGCCTTTCCAGTCATTCTTGTCGAGGATGTTTTTTGCCTGTCCATCGAGGTCGAAGCTCCAGGCATGGAATCCGCAAACAAAACGAGGGGCCTTTCCATGGGCGCCATTGCCGCCCTTTGGAGTATCGACCAGTTTGCGGCCGCGATGCGGGCATACATTGTGATATGCCTTTATACTCTCAGGCCCGGCACGCACGATAAGGATGGAATCGTTGCCAATATCATAGGTTATGTAGTTTCCAATTTCAGGAATTTCCTCTATCCGGCCTGCATGTTGCCATATCTTGGCCCATAGCCTATCTCCCTCGGCTTCCGCATATTCGCGTGAGATATACGCGCCGGCGGGAAACGTCATAGGCTCCGAGAGATCGTTCGGGATGATGTTCTCAATCTTGTTCATGCGTGCCTCACACCATCTCGGGCGCCGCTGCGCTTTGTGTGCTCAATAGCAATCCTTCAAGATCGCCTTTTCCACGCCAATCTTCTAAAAGTGCCTCGAAGGCATAGAATCCTGGCCCGTAAGGCTCGCCGAGATACCAGCGGAGTTTCTCCTCGCCTTCGTTGTTGAAATAGCCTGGGGTGCATTCGCGTGCGAAGCACGATGTATCTACGGCTGTATTCCGGATTGTGTTTACCCATGCTTCCTGCGCCTCCAGGCTTGGCTCTACCCGGGTTACGGCGCGGCGCAGCGCTTCGCTCACGATATAGCCGATATGTTTGCCTTGGCTGACAAATGTAACGCTATTCGTGGCATTTAGTCCGGCCTGGGTGAAGCCGGTGAAGAACTGATTGGGGAAGCCGTGCGTCATCATGCCGTGGAGTGTTTTGTAGCCATCTTCCCAATGGTCGTAGATGGAGAGGCCGTTGCTGCCTTCGATGGTCTTAATGCCCCAACGCTTTTTCAAATCGCTGGTCATTTCAAAGCCGCTGGCGAGAATCAAGCAGTCGATTTCGTATTCTGTTCCGGCATGGGCGAAGCCATTCTCTGTCAACCTCTCTACGCCGCGTGTTTCGGAAACGTCGATGAGTTTTACGTTCGGGCGATTGAACGTCTCGTAGTATTCATCGTTGGAGCATGGGCGCTTGCACAGAAATCGGTACCATGGCTTTAGTACATCTGCCGTATTTTTGTCATGCACAATTTCATCCACGCGGTTACGTAGCCGCTCCATTACGCGGTAATCCATAACCTCGCGGCGCATCATGTAGTCGCTGGGCGTTAGTTCTGGCCAGCCCTCGGCTTCCAGCTCAGCATTGAGGTTGCGGTTAATCTCCGTCCAAATGTCGCAAATTAAATCTGGCTCTCCTTTACCGAATCTTTCCATCGCGCCATGATGAAAATTCTCTTGCCGCGCTTTTTGCCAGCCAGGCTTCAGTGTTTTTACCCATTCCGGGTCTGTGGGAAGATTGTTGCGTTCATCGACGCTGGACGGCGTACGTTGAAGAACATAGGTTTGCTGCGCATATTTTCCGAGATATGGTATAACTTGGACCGCTGTGGCGCCGGTGCCGAGAATGGCAACGCGCTTGTCCGCAAGTTTATCTAGCACCGGTATCCGGCCAGATCCGCCAGTATAGCTGTAATCCCAGCGTGCGGTGTGGAAAATTTTTCCTTTGAAATCGGCGATACCGGGTATGGACGGAAGTTTTGGCTTGTTCAAAGGCCCACCTGCCATAACAACGAATCTTGCCTTGATTTCATCGCCCCGATTTGTAGCGATATGCCAGCGATGTGCAGATTCATCCCAGCGTAGCGACGTCACCAGCGTGTGGAATATGGCGTTTGGATAAAGATCATAATGATGCGCGATACGCACCGCATGTTGGTATATGTCCCATCCATCTTCGAATTTCTGTTTCGGCATGAAGCCGGTTTCTTCAAGAAGTGGCAGATAACAATATGCGTCGTTATCGCATTGGATACCCGGATACCGGTTCCAGTACCAGCAGCCGCCCCAATCGCCTGCCCAGTCTATGGTACGGAAATTCTTGACCCCCGCTTCCTTCAACTGGATTGCCGCCATCATACCACAAAATCCGGCACCGAGTATTGCGGCGTCAATCTCTATATGCTGAGCTGGACGGGCACGAACGGGCATGTGAGGATCTGCTTCGTATGCCTCCGAAAACTTTCCCGATGGCTCGAAATATTGCGATTGTCCTTCAGGGTGTAAGCGTTTCTCACGTTCCTGCCGGTAGTGTTCGCGAATCGCGGAAATATCAAGTGTGGCGGCGGGCGGCAACTTTGTTGGATGGCACGTCATTCTTGGCTCCTCACACCACCTATTCTTGCAAGGTGGCCACAGAACATTGTAGTTGACGGTTTTTACGACGCATTAGCAGGATGCTCTTTGACCTATGTCAAAATCGGCTCTTGATGATTCTGAATATGATACAAAAAATGCGGCCCTTTGTGGGGCCGCATTTTTTTGCTTAGTTAGAAACAAATATCTATATCGCGATTTCGCGGTTCACTTCACCAATCTTCTTGCCACCTTCAAAGTAACCTAAGCCGTAGTCTCCTTCGATGGTGGTACGCTGCGTGCGGCGCTCATACATGGGGTTGCATCCTTCAACCGCGTGCAGAACGCGCCAATTATCCCAAATCAGCATGTCTGTTGGCTTCCAGTCATGCCAGTAGGCCTTGGCATCGCATTTGCGGATGACTTCCTGCATCACCTCTTCGCATAAAGCATTGCCCTCCGCGTCCTCGTGGTTCTCAATTCCCACACACATCCAGGGGCCTACATGCATCACCTTCTGCCCGTCTTTGCGTGTCCACACCATCGGGTGAATGGCACGGGGAAAGGTGCGCGCTTCTTCGGCGGTTTTCAATAGTGCAGGTGTATCGCCAAATGTTTTGAAGTTCCGGCCAAATGGCTGTTTGCTCAGCCGCACATCTAGCGTGTAAATGGCGTTCAGATGCTCGATTTTGGCCCGCAATGCGGGATCGAAATCCTTGTAGAGCTGTATGCCATCGGCAAACCCGGTGCGGCCGCCTTCGCCAGTTGGCGCGTTAATTACGGCGCGCAAAATGCCGGCGCGGTTCAGTTTGTCGTTATAGGCATGATCGAAATGCCAAGGAGCGTGGCGGGCCACGATTTTGCCATTCATTTCTATCAGGCCCGACTTATCTTTTTCAGGATCTTGCGGCATCGAATGCATGTCGATCACACCCGGCATCATTTCCTCGTCCACACGCGGCGTTGAAGCGGTTGGATGTTTTTTGAGCGGGCCAAACACGTTGGAAAGCGTAACCTGCATCTTTTGCGACGGCTCGACGCCGGAAAAGACGATCATGCCGCGATCCTCAAAAATCTCGTTGAGCTGCCCGCGAATGCGCGGATCAGCCAGTGTCTCAAACGTCACGCCTTCGACGATTGCACCGAAGCTGAGATCGCTGCGGAGATCACGAACCTTGATGTCACCCATTTGCTTCCCCCCTATGTGATGAAGGCTTTGGCACCGTGGGCGGCAAAGCCTTCATGGGGTGCTAACACAGGGGTCAGCAAGGGGCGTTGATGTATGTCAAAATTCAGCCTTTGATGGCTTCCAGCACCAGCTCGGCAACTTTGGCCGATGATGCCGGGTTCTGCCCTGTTACAAGTTTGCCGTCGCGCCGTGCAAAGGGCTGAAAATCCGGCCCGCTTTCGTAACGCGCACCCAGCTCGCGTATGGCGGTTTCCAGCAGGAAGGGGACGGATTTCGTCAGCCCCACTGCGTCTTCCTCGCTATTGGTAAACGCGCTTACCACGCGCCCGGCCAGAAGCGGGCGGCCTTGCGTGTCTTTCACATGCAGCAACCCGGCCGGGCCGTGGCATACGGCAGATACCACCTTGCCCTGCGCCCAGGCATCGCTCAGCGCCGCGGCCAGTACCGGGCTTTCCGGCAGGTCGAACATGGTGCCATGGCCGCCGGGCAGGAAGATGGCATCGTAGGCGGCAATGTCGAGCGCTGAGAGGCGCTTGGCGTGCTCTATTTTCGCCGTCGCTGCGGCGTCGGCCATAAAGCGTTCCACGCTGGGCGGTTTATCGGCCAGGGAGCGTGGGTCTATGGGCACTTTGCCGCCAGGCAGGGTGGCAATTTCCACATCGGCGCCAGCATCGGCAAAGCTGTAATATGGGGTGGTTAATTCCTCCAGCCACAAGCCGGTTTTCTCGCCAGTGCTGCCAAGCTGGGCATGGGCGGTAGCGATCAGCAGGATTTTCGTCATGGGCTACTCCTTAGGCATTTATCTGCCGTGCCCATGTGGCGTGCGCGCCGTGGGGTTCAAGCGTAGCGGCGCACCAAGGCCACGGCTTGGCCCAGCGCATCGGCCAGGGCTGCGCGTTCGGCGGCCACCTGGTCTTCTGGTGTTTGCCCCTTCAGTGGCGCCGTGCCGGTAATTTGCGCCTGCGCCAATGGCAGCGCCGTGGCGCCCAGGCTGATATTGGGCTTGATGACGACAAGCGCGAGCACAGCCCGGGCCTGGTTGTTGCCCAAATCAGCAAGCAGCTCGTTTAACGTGCCCTCCAGGATGAGGTTGGGGGTAAGGCGGCTGCCGGGGGAAACCACGGCGGAAAAAACGCCGCTGGCCTGGCACCAGTTGATGAGCGCCTGGGTGACGGCTTGCGGCGGCGATGCGGTCCATAAATTGTAATAATCGGCCGAGATGCTGCCATCGCTCTGCAGGGTTTGCAGCCCTTGCTGGTCGAAGCCGGGGGCCGCGAGCAGGTCGCGCACCAGCAGCACCGGGCCATTGGCCGGGGCGGGCAAGGTGGCTGGCGGTGCTGGTTCCAGCGGCCAGTTTATGCGTGGTACATATTTCTGCCGTGGTAGCAGCGAGCCGCAGGCCGTGAGCGCCAGCGGGGCCAGGAGGGTTGCGCGGCGTTTCATGGGCTGGCTCCTTGTTGCGGGGGCGGCGGTGGCGCACCGGTTATCACCTGCGCTGGGTTGCGCGAGAGCGACTCCGACAAATTACGCAAGTTTGCAGTGGTACTCTTCAAGTCCTGCAAAATCGGCCCTAGCTGCGCCTGCACGTCCGCCGTCATCTCGGCGGTTTGCTGCACGGTGCTCTGGCTGGCCGCCATCAAGGCCGGTAACTGGGCTGAAATCTTGGCAAGCTGTGCCGTGGTTTGGTTAAGTTGGGCGATGATTTGCACGGTCTGCGGCCCGCCCGCCAGATTGCGTATAGCAGCGGCGGTGGCGGGGAGGTCGCTTTGCTTTACCTGCTGGTTGAGGGTGACGAGAAGATTATTGGCATTCTTTACCGTCTGGCGCACATCGCCATTTGTTACTTGCTGGTTCA
>JAKBCX010000025.1:8205-10149 GCA_021807465.1 Pseudomonadota bacterium
AGATTGCGTATAGCAGCGGCGGTGGCGGGGAGGTCGCTTTGCTTTACCTGCTGGTTGAGGGTGACGAGAAGATTATTGGCATTCTTTACCGTCTGGCGCACATCGCCATTTGTTACTTGCTGGTTCAACGATTTTATCAAATCTCCAAGCTGATTGAGCATGGTGGGCAAATTGGCCTGGCCCAGGGCGGTGATGGCCTGTTGCACCGCATCCTGCAATTGCGTCAGCGTACTGGGAACAGTGGGAATTACTGGGTCGCGTGGGCGCCAGGGCACGGTTTCCACCGGGTTTTCCTTCGGGTTGACGAATGTCAGGTCGATGTATGACAGACCCGTGATGCCCTGCGACTTGAGTTGCGCGCGCAACCCGTGCGGCACGACCTCCGCCAGATCGGCGATACCGCCGACTTTTTTCTTGTTCACACGGTAACGCACCACAATCTGCCGGTAGGGGCTGCCGGGCTTCTGGTCGGCGGCGGGCGGCGGATATTCGGCATAGACCAAGCCAATATCCGTTACCTGGCCGATGGTTACGCCATGAAATTTCACTGCCGAGCCGACATCCAGCCCCTGCACGGATTCCCGGAAATAGCTTTCATACTCGGTACCTTTGTTCAGGCCGATGCCGGCCAGAAACATGATGACCGCGACAATGCCAGCGATCCCGGCAAGGGTGAATATCCCGACGCGGAACGCGTTGCGCGAGGAGTCCATCTACAGAGTCTCCCGGTTGAAAAAAGCCTTCACCTTCGGCATGGTGCTTGTATCACGCAAATCACGCGGCCGGCCGAGTGCGATCATGCCCTGCGCTTCGCCATCCAGCATCATGCAACGGTCGCCTATGGTTAGAATGGAGGAAAGCTCGTGCGTGACCACCACGAAGGTGGTGCCGAGCGAGTCGCGCAGGGTTAAAATCAGCTTATCAAGGCCGGCCGAGGTAATGGGGTCCAGCCCGGCCGAGGGTTCATCGAGAAATAATACCGGCGGGTCCAGCACCAGGGCGCGGGCAATGGCGGCGCGCTTGACCATGCCGCCGGAAATTTCCGCGGGCAGAAGCTGTACCGCATGGCTCAGCCCCACCAAAGCGAGCTTGAGCCGCGCAATCTCCAGCCGCGCCGCCACTGGCAAGTCGGTGAACACGGCCAGCGGCAGGGCGACGTTTTCCAGCAGGGTCATGGAGCCAAACAAGGCGCCGGCCTGAAACATGACGCCAATGGTTCGGCGCACCGCTTGAACCTCGGTGCGCACCGAGTGACCGGCGATGAATATCTCTCCCTCGGTTGGGGTCAGCAGCCCGATCATTTGTTTCATCAGTGTGGATTTGCCGCAGCCCGAACCACCAAGAATGACGAAAATTTCGCTGCGCTCGATCTCGCAGCTTACGTTCTTGAAGATTGTGCGGCTGCCGAAGCGCTGCCCCGCGTTCTGGACCGTGATGATGGCCATGGCGCGCCTCACCAGCCAAGCTGGTAGAAGAGGACGGCGAAAATGCCATCCAGCAGCACGGAGGCGACAATGCCGCCCACCACAGCGGCGGTTGCCGCATCGCCCACAGCCCGCGCGCCGGTAGAGGCGGTAAGCCCCGCGCGGCAGCCGATAATTGCCACCGCGGCGGCAAATATAATGCCTTTACCAAGCCCCATGAGGAAGTCTGAAGGATGCGAGGTAACACCCACCTGGTGCGCGATAACGGGCACAGGATAGCCAAACGCAACCAGAACCACCCCCATGCCAACCAGCCCGGCCAGATTCATGGCGGTGGTAAGGCCCGGCATAACCAGCATGGCGGCGGCAATGCGGGGCAATACCAGCATCACCTCGGGCGCTATGCCCATGGTGGTCAGAGCCGCGATTTCCTCGTTTACCTGCATGGTACCAAGCTCTGCGGCAAAGGCCGAGCCGGTACGCCCGGCCATGATAACGGCCACAAGCAGCGGCCCCAACT
>JAKBCX010000026.1 GCA_021807465.1 Pseudomonadota bacterium
ATCTCCGCACCCTACAATGGGAGCTCAAAATCTTACGTGATCAATCTGGAATGAAATTTACCTCGTTCGGTTTTCCGCGTTACACCAAAACAATTTTTCTTCAAAATATCGCTATAAATGATGCGGCCGCCACGCTTCACGCGCAATGACCGCGTTAGGATAAGACTATCCCCCCCCGTCCATCCGGTACGGCCCTTCAGCGCGCAACGCCTCCATCACTTCGCGTAGCTGAATCTGTTCCGCCTCCACAAAATCCGCCACCGCGCGGCGCAGCCCGGCGTGGCGGATAAAATGCGCCGAGTAGGTGGGCATCGGCAAATAACCACGCTGGATCTTGTGATTTTCACCCTGCGCCCCGGCCTCTACACGCTGCAGGCCATGGGCAATAGCGTAGTCTATGGCCTGGTAGTAGCACAGCTCAAAATGCAGGAACGGCGCGTCTTCCACACAGCCCCAATTGCGCCCATGCAGCACGCCATCGCCCAGCAGGTTGAGCGCCCCGGCAATGGGCCTGCCGTCGCGCTCGGCGACCATCAGCACCACCCGGTCAGCCAGCCGCTCGCCCAGCAGGGGGAAAAATTCAGGCGTAAGGTAGGCACCACCCCATTTGCGGTCTGTGGTGTTTGTATAAAAACGGTAAAAATGGCGCCAGATTTCTGGTGTGAGCGCCGCACCGGAAAGAGCGCGGAACGTAAGGCCAGCCTGTGCCTCGCGGCGCTCACGCCGTATCGCCTTACGTTTACGCGAGGAAAGGGCAGCGAGAAAATCTTCGAAATTAGCGTACCCTTGGTTCTGCCAATGGCACTGCATGCCCAAGCGCTGCAGCCAGCCAGCCTCGCCCAGCCCTTGCCACTCTTCTTCCGTGCAAAACGTGACATGCGCCGAGGAACAATCCAGCTCCCCGGCCAATGCCTCTACCACCCGTGCCAGTGCCGCCACGCTTACCCCGGGCCGCCGCATAAGGCGCGGGCCAGGCACGGGCGAGAACGGGGCGGCAAGCTGCAATTTAGGATAATAGCGCCCGCCCGCACGCTCCAGCGCGTTGGCCCAGGCGTGGTCGAATACATACTCGCCGTAAGAATGTGCCTTGGCATAGGCGGGAAGTACGGCCGCCACTTCGCCGGCATCGTCCACCAAGGCGGCATAGCGCGGGTACCAGCCCGTTTCTCCACCAACCGAGCCGCTATCTTCCAGTGTTGATAGGAAAGCGTAGGAAATGAAAGGATTGCCTGTGCCGGCACATGCGTCCCAGGCAGCTTGCCCGATGGCGGCAATACGCGGATAAACCTGCAAGCTCAGCGATGTCTGGTCGGCCATGGCCCACATTTGGCGCGGCCAGCCGCATTTTGCCAGACCATAAGGGGGAATTTGCATGACCGCCACTACCGCACGCCAGCCTGTAAAACTCGCGGACTATCGCCCCCCAACCTTCGCCGTCTTGCATGTGGCGCTGGATTTCACCCTCGACCCGGCCCGCACCATCGTGCGCGCCAAGCTAACCCTCCGCCGCCAGGCCCCCGGCCCATTGCGGCTGGATGGGCGTAAGCTGAAGTTGCGCGCCATTGCGATAGAGGAAGAGACACTTGGCGATAATCGTTACGAATTAGACGATTACGGCCTGACCATACACGCCCCCCCGGACGAATTCACGCTCTCCACCGAGGTAGAGATAGCGCCGGAGACGAATACCGAACTCTCAGGCCTTTACATGTCCGGCAGCGGCTTCTTCACCCAATGCGAGCCGGAAGGGTTCCGCAAAATCACCTTCTTCCCCGACCGGCCCGATGTAATGGCCCGCTACCGCGTGACCATGCGCGCCAATGCCACGAAATACCCAGTGCTTTTGTGCAACGGCAATCTACTGGCAAAGGGCGAAGAGAATGGGCAAGTCTGGGCCGAATGGGAGGACCCGCACCCAAAGCCCTCCTACCTGTTCGCGCTCGTCGCCGCGAACCTCGTTGCTGTTCATGATACGTTTACCACCAAATCGGGCCGCGAGGTGCAGCTGGGCATTTGGGTGGAACATGGCGACGAAACGCGCTGCGGCCATGCCATGGAGTCGCTAAAGCGCGCGATGCGCTGGGACGAAGAGGTTTTCGGACTGGAATATGACCTCGATATTTTCAACATCGCCGCCGTGTCGGACTTCAATGCCGGGGCCATGGAAAATAAGGGCCTGAATATCTTCAATACCGCCTATGTGCTGGCAAGCGCCGAGACCGCAACGGATACTGATTTTCAGAATGTGGAACGCGTGATCGCTCATGAATATTTCCATAACTGGACCGGCGACCGCGTAACCTGCCGCGACTGGTTTCAGCTCTCGCTAAAGGAGGGGCTCACCGTCTTCCGCGACCAGGAATATATGGCTGACCAGTTCTCCGCACCGGTTAAGCGCATTGCGGATGTTAGAATGCTTCGCACTACACAATTTCGTGATGACGCGGGGCCGCTGGCGCACCCGGTACGGCCGGCCAGCTACCTGGAGATCAACAACTTCTACACTACCACCATCTACGAAAAGGGCGCGGAGGTAGTAAGGATGATCCGCACGCTGATCGGGCGGGATGCATTTCGTAAAGGCATGGCGCTGTATATTTCAAAAAACGACAATTCCGCCGCCACGGTCGAGGACTTCGCCGCCGCCATGCAGGAAGCGGCGCCAGAATGCGATTTGCGTCAGATCATGCG
The DNA here is from genome assembly GCA_021807465.1 of Pseudomonadota bacterium. Taxonomy (GTDB): domain Bacteria; phylum Pseudomonadota; class Alphaproteobacteria; order Acetobacterales; family Acetobacteraceae; genus Acidocella. Next base: position 2,692 of record JAKBCX010000026.1, read on the forward strand.
CTGGTATAATCAGGCTGGCACGCCGGAAATAACGGTGCGAGAGGCTTACGATTCTGCCCGCAAGATATTTACACTAACATTCAGCCAGCATACCAATGCCACGCCCGGGCAGAAACATAAGGAACCATTCCTCATCCCCGTGGCCATGGGAATACTGGATGAGACCGGGCGGGAGATATATAAGGAGACTCTGGTGCTAAGCCAGGCGGAGCAGAGCTTCAGCTTTTCGGGCATTCCGGCCGGGGCCATACCATCCCTGTTCCGCGACTTTTCGGCACCGGTGAAGCTGAAAGGCCAGAGCCGCCAACGTCTCGCCTTCCTGGCCGCACACGATACTGACTTGTTCAACCGCTGGGACGCGCTGCAGCAATATGCCAGCGCTGTGCTGCTGGACGCGGTGGCGGCGCATCAGCAAGGACGGTCTTTTGTTCTGGCTGAGGGTCTGCGCACGGCCATCGCTGCCATCCTCAGCACTGCGGCCCAGGATGCCGCCTTCGCCGCCGAGGCGCTATTGCTGCCCGCCGAAGGCTTGCTGGCCGATGAGATGCCCGTGGCGGACCCCGTGGCAATTCACCATGTGCGCGAGGCCGCGCGGCGTGCCTTGGGCCAGGCATTGCAGAGCGCATTTGCCACGACTTACGAAAAATTTGGGCACGAGGCCGCCGATGACAAAAGCGGCGCCGCCATGGCCGGACGGGCGTTGAAAAATGCGGCCCTCGCCTACCTATGTGCCGCGGGCGATACCAGCCAAGCCAGCGCCCAATTCGCCGCCGCGCGTAACATGACCGACACTCTGGCCGCGCTAACCAATTTGGCTGACACCGCCAGCCCGGCGCGCGAGGAGGCGCTGGCCACGTTTTACGCACGCTGGCAGAACACGCCGCTGGTGCTGGATAAATGGTTCGCCGTGCAGGCGCGCAGCGCAGCCCCCGACACGCTGGCCCGCGTGCAAGCACTCACCACGCACGACAAGTTCGACATGCGCAACCCCAACCGCGTGCGCGCGCTCATCGGCTCGTTCACCGGCAATGCGGCCAAGTTTCACGATACCTCGGGCGCGGGTTATAATTTGCTGGCGGACATGGTGCTGCGCCTGGACCCGGCCAATCCGCAAATCGCCGCGCGGCTGCTTACAGCGCTTGGCACTTGGCGGCGGTTCGATGCCGCGCGGCAAAGCCTTATGCGCGCCGCGCTGGAGCGCATATTGGCGCGCGAAAACCTGAGCCACAACAGCTACGAGATGGCCTCCAAGGCCCTCGCCTAACGCCGGAGTAAAGGGAATGATCGAACTTTATTACTGGACGACGCCGAACGGGCATAAGATTACGATTTTTCTCGAAGAGGCTGGGATGGATTACGAAATCCATCCAGTGAATATCAGCACGGGCGAGCAGTTCGCCGAGGCGTTCCTGCGCATCGCGCCCAATAACCGCATCCCCGCCATACGCGACACTGCACCGGCAGATGGCGGCGCGCCCATCAGCATTTTCGAATCCGGCGCCATTCTTGAATATCTTGCCGAGAAGAGCGGGGAATTCCTGCCCGCCGTGCCGCGCGATAAATATAATGTGCTGCAATGGCTTTACTGGCAGATGGCCGGGCTGGGGCCGATGGCCGGGCAAAACCATCACTTCGTACAATATGCGCCCGAACGGATTCCGTATGCAATGGAACGCTATGTCAAGGAGACCAATCGGCTTTATGGGGTTCTCAACAAGCAGCTTGCGGACAAAGAGTACATCGCCGGCGCCTATTCCATTGCCGACATGGCCTGCTACCCGTGGATTGTACCGTATGAGCGCCAGCAGCAAAATCTCGACGATTTCCCCAACCTCAAACGCTGGTTCAACGCCATGGCGGCACGCCCGGCTGTGCAGCGTGCCTATGCCCGCGCCAAAGAGGTGAATGAGGCCTCCACAGTCACACCGGAATCACGCACGATCCTGTTCGGCCAGGCGGCGCGATGACACGTCTGCTCTACGACCTTGCCGCCGCCGACCCGGATTTGCGCTTCAGCCCGTTCTGCTGGCGCGCCAAATTAGCGCTTGCGCATAAAAACCTCAGTTACGAGACAATCCCCTGGCGCTTCACGGAAAAAGACGCCATCGCCTTTTCCGGCCAGGACAAGGTGCCCGTGCTGGTGGATAGCGGTAAGGTCGTGAGTGATAGCCAGGCGATTGCCGAATATCTGGAAGCTGCCTACCCCAACGAGCCGCCGCTTTACGGCGAGCCTCCGGCGCAGGCATTGACCGGTTACGTGAAGGCCTGGACCGAGCGGGTGCTGCAGCCAGCCCTCGTGCATGTTCTGGCGCCAGACATTCACACCAAGCTGCATGAACGTGACCAGGAGTATTTCCGCCGTTCGCGCGAAGCGCGGCTGGGCTGTACGCTGGAAGAGCTGGCGGCCAGGCGCGGTCAGTCCGTCGCCATCTTCCAATCCACGCTGGCCCCGCTACTGGCATTGCTGGGCGAGCAGGCATTTATCGCCGGCGAAGCGCCGAATTATGCCGACCATATCGTCTTCGGCGCTCTGCAATGGGCCAGGCTTATGTCCTCTACCCCGCTTTTTGCCGCAGACAGCCCCATCATCACCTGGATGGGTGCCGTGCTGCACACTTACGGGCTGTAAGCCGCACAGCGTTGTGCGCGCCACATCAGTTCTGCCTGTCCAGCGCCCTTAAAAGGCAACGCCGCAAAACAAAAACCCCGCCAAAATTTGACGGGGTTTTGCCAGCCGGTTGAAGGCGCCTCGCGGCGCCGTTCCGTTTACGCGCTCTTGGCCATAATCTCGTCCGCGATATTCCGCGGCACCGGGTCATAATGGTGGAACTGCATGGTAAAGCTCGCGCGGCCCTTGGTCATGGAGCGCAGGTGCGAGATATAGCCGAACATCTCCTTCAGCGGCACATGCGCGCGCACGATAATGGTGCTGCCCGAGCTTTCCTGGTTCTGGATCATGCCGCGGCGGCGGTTCAAATCGCCCACCACGTCGCCCACATGGTCCTGCGGGGTGGTGATTTCCACGTCCATGATCGGTTCCAGGATAATCGGGCTGGCCTTCTTCATGCCTTCACGGAAGCAGGCCTTGGCGGCGATTTCGAACGCCAGGGCGCTTGAGTCCACGTCGTGGTACTTGCCATCCACCAATGTGTACTTGAAGTCCACAGTGGGGAAGCCGGCCAGCACGCCGGTATCAGCCTGGTTCTTGATGCCCTTTTCCACCGCCGGAATGTATTCCTTCGGAATCGCGCCGCCGACGATGCTGTTCTCGAACACAATACCTTCGTTCCGCTCCAACGGCTCGAACACGATCTTCACCTCAGCATACTGGCCAGAACCGCCAGACTGCTTCTTGTGGGTGTAGGTCTCGGTGTGCTGCTTGCTGATGGTCTCACGGTAAGCCACCTGCGGCGCGCCGATATTGGCGTCCACGCCATATTCGCGGCGGAGGCGGTCGATGATGATCTCCAGGTGTAGCTCTCCCATACCGGAGAGGATGGTCTGGCCGGTTTCCTGGTCGGTCTTCAGGCGCAGGGACGGGTCTTCCGCCGCCAGCTTCTGCAGGCCGAGCGTCATCTTCTCGACGCCTTCCTTGGTCTTCGGCTCCACCGAGATATCGATAACCGGGACCGGGAAAGCCATGCGTTCCAGCACCACCGGGTCTTCGGCAGCGGCCAGCGTATCACCCGTGCCGGTATCCTTCAGGCCCACGAACGCCACGATGTCGCCGGCCGTAACCTCGGTCAGTTCCTGGCGCTTATCGGCATGCATCTGGTACATGCGGCCGATACGCTCCTTATGGCCCTTGGTGGTGTTCAGCACGGAATCGCCGCTCTTCAGCGTGCCGGCATAAACGCGCACGAAGGTGAGCGAGCCGTATTTGTCGTTGATGATCTTGAAGGCGAGACCGGCAAACGGGGCCTTCGGATCGGCCTTGATGCGGCGGGCGTTCGGATCCTCCTCATGCCCTTCTTCTGGCGCCACCTTAATGCCCGGCACGTCTTCGGGGGAAGGCAGATAGTCCAGCACGGCATCCAGCAGCGGCTGCACGCCCTTGTTTTTGAAGGCAGTGCCGCACAGCACGGGGCGGAATTCGCCGGAGATGGTGCCTAGCTTGATGCAGCGCTTCAGCGTCTCAACTGAGACATCGCCCTTCTCAAAATACTCTTCCATGGCCACGGTATCCATGGCCAGGGCGGTGTCCAGTAGGGTCTGGCGGGCTTCGGCGGCCTTTTCCTTCATGTCGGCCGGAATTTCCTCGTCGTGGAACTTGGCGCCAAGCTCGCCGCCTTCCCACACAATGGCCTTCATCTCCACCAGGTCCACCACGCCGAGGAAGTTATCCTCGATGCCGATGGGGAGCTGCAGCGGCAGCGCCACGATGTCCAGCTTCTCCTTCAGCGTGTCGAAGGCGCGGTAGAAATCGGCGCCGGTGCGGTCCAGCTTGTTGATGAAGATGATGCGCGGCACGTTATAACGGTCTGCCAGGCGCCAGTTGGTCTCGGATTGGGGCTGCACGCCGGCCACGCCCTCGATGATAAAAATGGCGCCATCGAGCACGCGCAAGCTGCGGTTCACCTCGATGTTGAAGTCGATGTGGCCGGGCGTGTCGATGATGTTGATGTTGTGCTCTTTCCACTTGCAGGTGACCGCGGCGGAGGTAATGGTAATGCCGCGCTCGCGCTCCTGAGCCATATAGTCAGTGGTAGTATTGCCATCATGCACCTCGCCGATTTTGTGCGAGACGCCGGTGTAGTAGAGGATGCGCTCCGTGGTGGTGGTTTTGCCCGCGTCGATATGCGCGGTGATCCCGATATTGCGGATCTTGCCTAGGTCAGTCTCAGCCATCGTTGCCTCCACGGGCGGAAAAATGTCAAACGGGTACGGCGCCACCTCAGGCGAGGTCGCGCGTATGGGTGCGGCTTTTGCGTCAGGGCGGGGCTTTTGGCAACCCTCAAAAATGGCGGCACTGTCACGCGCTGGCGGCGATTTGCAACATGGAGCCAGAAAAAAACGCAGTTATAACAGGTTATGGACTGGGCAACGGCAGTTGCGTCCATCCGCTTCGGCGTTTGGGCCGAGGCCGCTGGACAGTCCAGGGCATGACACCAAGGCCTGACCTCCAACGCCTTTGCCGGGCGGGTAACCGGCGCGCAGGCTGTTTAGAGATGACCCTGCTATTGGCTGAAACCAGAGCGGATGGCCCAAAGGCAAGCATTTTGTCCCCCGGGGGGGCGCCATTTCCAGGCTGGCGCGGGTTTTCCCCGGCAGTACGGTTATTGCCCCTTGCGCGGGATTATCCGCACCAGTTAAAATCGCGCATGAGTTTCAAATGCGTTATTCCCGCTCAGCCCACGGTGTATCTGGACGACGCGGAAAGCCGCATTTCACGCTGGGATTTTGCGCCTGGCGCCAGCACGGGCTGGCATGAGCATGGCTGGCCCTATGTGGTGGTGATGCTGACAGACGCGCAAATGCATGTGCATGACGGCGAACAAGTAACAGTCATCTTTCGCCGGGCGGGGGAGAACTATGAGCGCCCGGCCGGTGTGCGCCACGACATATTAAACGGTGGCGATCAGCCCATGGCTTTCTTGGAAGTTGAGCTGAAACACCTGCCCTCTACGCCGCTATAATAGCCGGAAAGATGCATGGGGGCGCCCGTCCCAACGATGGAGGCTACGTGAGGCAGGCAAAATTTATTGCTGCATACACCGCTAAAATCAACGCTGACGTAGACTGTGAGATGAAAAAGGGCAAGCGCCTGAATAGAGGCGCTTGCCCTTTTGTGTTACCAATCAGAAGCTCGCCTGGGCGGCCATTTCCTCAGGCTCGAAATCAGAATCCGGCTGTGGCCCGAGATATTGCGTACCCTTATAAGGGCCAAAATTATTATTACCGTTAAAGGTATAATTTCCGGTTAACAGTGCATAAGTGGCTGTGCCCTGCTCAATCGTGCCGGGCATGGAGGGTACGCATTCATTATAAATAGCATAAGCCTTCCACATATTGCCGCTACCGTCATAGCCTTCACCCAGCAGCGCGTACCATGTGTCTTCGTCAATATAAAAGCGGCGTTTGGAATTCACATTATGCTCGCCCGGCGCCAGCGTGGCTTCCACAATCCATACCCGATGCTTCTCCCAGCGGACCCATTCCGGCTTGGGGAAATGCGGGCCAAGCATGTCTTGCACATTGCCGAACAGCATTTTGTTGCAATTATACGGAACCAGCATCTCCTTCTTGGCGATGTAGGTCCAGTTATATTCTGATGGATTGCCGTAGAAGCAGGAGGCTTCATCCTCCTCGTCGATGCCATCACCTTCCGGGTTTGGCGCATCGAACGACTCATTCGGCGCCTTGCGCACGCGGCCCTGGCCGTTGAGCAGGGTCCACACAATGTCCGGGTGAACATTCACGTTGGTACTGTGCCACACCAGCGTCTCCTGGCCGACAACCGAGCTTGGCGCTTTGTCGTAGTAATGCCCCTTGCTGTAATAACCGTCATAATTTTCGGGCGTCACGCCGGGGGCATAGTATGGATAGATGGTACGGCTCAACGTGCCCGCAACAAGGATGACTTGGCCGTCAATGACTACGGTTCCTGGGGCAAACAAGGTCAGGTCGGAATAACCGACCCAGGCTGTGAGATGGTTCCAGATGAGCTGAGCACCACCCACCAGTGGGTCTGCGGTGTTGATGATCGGGAAGGGCGGCCCACCTACTGCGCCGGTAAAGCCAAAGCGGCCGCCACGGGGGTCGAGTTGAGCGCGCGTGACGTTTTCATAGGCGTTGTCGTAAACATATTGCGGCGCGGCGCCAGTACGGTGCGTGGGAAATACGTTGATCGTGAGTCCGAATTTTTGAATCTGCGCCTTAGTGCCTTCCGTTAATAGATCGGCATATTGCGCCATATTGTCGGCTGTTACCGTGTAGAGCGGTTGCTCATCCTCGAAGAGATGTGTCGCCGTCGGCGTCGTTGGCGGCAGCGGGGGTGAGACCAGCCCGCCTGTCCAAGCGGGGATTGATCCATCTGCGTTGCCTGCGCGCTCTGCGCCCATGGGTGTGAGGGTTGTTTTCAGCAATTCGGGGTCGGGCGCGGCGCTCTGCGCGTTTGCTGGGCGTGCCACGGCGGCGGCGGCGAGGCTGGTGCCCGCAAGGAGGCCAAAGTCACGTCGTTTCAT
>JAKBCX010000027.1:0-2889 GCA_021807465.1 Pseudomonadota bacterium
TATCATCTGGCCCGACGCAGTGGCCCCCTATCGCGCGGCTATATTGAATTTGCGTCAGGGAGATGCCGCCACCGATGGTATTTGTGAAAACCTGCACAATCAACTTGGCGCGGACGGGTTGTACGATGACCGCGAGGAGCGCGCCGGCGTTAAGTTTGCCGAGGCGGATCTCATGGGGCATCCGTGGCACATTATCGTCGGCCCGCGTGGCGCCGCGAACGGGCAGGTAGAGCTGAAGCGCCGTGAAACAGGCGAGCGTTTCGAGCTTTCCGTGCAGGATGCACTGGCCAAGGTGCTCGGCTAATGTTCAACGCTTTTGAACGGAAAGTGGCTGCCCGATATTTGCGCGCACGCAGGGGGGAGAGATTTGTCTCCGTAATCGCCATTTTCTCGCTCATAGGCATCGCCCTCGGCGTAGCTACGCTCATTATTGTGATGAGCGTGATGAATGGGTTTCGCCAGGAATTGTTAGCCCAGATTCTGGGACTCAATGGGGATGTCGCGGTATATGCCGCCAATGCACCACTGACGAATTATGATGAGATGGCCGCCAAGATACGCACTATTCCAGGTGTGACAGCGGCATTTCCTATTGTGGAGAATGAGGTTTTGTTCTCTAGCCCGCAAGGCGGGGCCGCGGGCGGTGTTGCCCGGGGAATCACCCCTGAAGGCCTGGCTGCTTTGCCTACCGTGTCTCACCACATTGTCGCGGGTAGCTTGGCAGACATGCGCGGCGACGGCACAATTGCCATTGGCGCTGGGCTGGCCACCAAACTTGGCTTAAGGATAGGGCAGACAATTTCGCTCATCATGCCGCAGGGAAAGCAGACCATTATTGGCACTATTCCCAGCATAGAGAGCTTCAAAATCGTCGCGATCTTCCAGACGGGCATGCAGATTTATGACACTGGCTATGTCTTTATGCCCCTACAGGCCGCGCAGACCTTGTTCCAGAAACCGGGCGAGGCCACGCAGATACAGGTTTTCGTGAAAGACCCGGATCGTGATGATGCCGTCATGCGGCAGATTGCGGCTGATTTCCCGAATGCACCCATCAATATCGGAGATTGGCGTCATGCTAACGATGCGCTGTTTGCGGCTGTTGTGGTCGAGGGCAATGTGATGTTCCTGATTCTGACCCTCATCATCGTCGTGGCGGCGTTCAATGTTATTTCCTCGTTGATTATGATGGTGAAGGACAAGGCGAAGGACATTGCAATTTTGCGAACAATGGGGGCTGGCTCCGGTGCCATAATGCGCATCTTCCTGATGTGCGGTGCGTCGGTTGGTATCATTGGGACGCTTATAGGCTTCGGCCTGGGGGTCGTGTTTTGTGCTCATATCGAACAAATCAGAGAGTTCGTGCAGACTGTAACGGGCACGAAGCTGTTCGACCCCACGGTTTACTACCTTGAATCCTTGCCGGCGGTACTTGATTGGCGGCAGGTGACGGAGGTTATTGTTATGTCCTGCGCGCTGTCTCTGCTGGCGACTATTTACCCAAGCTGGCGAGCCGCGAAGATTGACCCTGTAGAGACGTTACGCAGTGAGTGATATGCTTCTTCAGATGCGCGGTGTCCGCCGCATTTATAAAACAGGCGCGGAAGCCCTAACTGTGCTCGATGGCGCGTCGCTCGATATACGGCGTGGTGAGATCGTGGCGCTGGTGGCGCCGTCTGGTGCCGGAAAATCTACCTTGCTACATCTTGCCGGGTTGTTGGAAAAGCCTGATGGCGGCACGATCGTGGTTGATGGTGAAGATGCGGGGACTCTCTCGGACTTCGCGCGGACCAAAATCCGGTTGCGCAAGATCGGGTTTGTGTACCAGTTCCACCATCTGCTGCCTGAGTTTACGGCGTTGGAGAACGTCTCGCTGCCGCAAATGATTGCTGGGGCGGAGCAGAAGCAGGCAAATCGGCGCTCTGAAGAGTTGCTGGAGAAACTTGGCCTGAAGGCGCGTGTCAGCCATTTGCCGGGCAAGCTTTCTGGTGGCGAAAAGCAGAGGGTGGCCATCGCCCGTGCCTTGGCAAACAAGCCCGGATTATTGCTCGCGGATGAGCCGACGGGCAACCTCGATGTTGCCACGGCCAACATCGTGTTTGAAGAATTGTTGCGTGTGGTGCAGTCTGAAAATGTGGCCGCATTGATCGCCACGCACAATCCCGACCTTGCTGCGCGAATGGATCGTCAGGTTAATCTCCAGGGTGGCGTGTTGGTTTAAGGTAGGATATTTTTCTTTTCGACCTTTATCCCGGCGGCGCGTAGTGCGGCGGCGGCGCCAGGATGGAAGGGGATGCCGGCCCCTGTGACAGAGCCTATGCTGGGTATAGACGTTGCGGCGGGAACTGCCGCAGCAAGGGGCGGGCGGTTAGCCAGGGCAACCGCGGTGATGTTTTGGACTAGTGCGTCCGGCAGATCTGCCCGGCAAATGGCAATATTGGTTGTGCCAACGCTGGATACAGCAACGGTTTGCCCGGGAAAAACGCCAGCATTGATAATCATGGGTATCATCCCAGGAAGAGTGTGGGCTACTTGCCTGGCTTCAGCCGGGGAAAAGCCGATTAGCGACAATTTATGTCCCATGGCGGCATTAGCGATGGCTGGAACGGGCGGCGCGCCGATAAAGGCGCAGGCGGTAAGCCTGCCTTCCAGCATGCCGTAAAGCTGGTCTGCATAGTCATCCGTAACCATGCTACGGGGAATGACACCGATGCTGCGGAAAAGAGCAGGCAGTATGGCGGCAGCGCTGCTACCCAGCGGGCCAATGCCAATATCCTGCGAAGCGAGTTCCGCCAGAGTGGTAATACCCGTGCTGCGAGGCGATACGATTTGCAGAATGGACGAAAAAGCCGGGAAGAGCGCGCGGAAGGAGTTGATGTGCGCGCCGGC
>JAKBCX010000027.1:2989-9841 GCA_021807465.1 Pseudomonadota bacterium
AGTGCTGCAACCAGCGCCGTCCTTATGCCTGGCTCAAGCGCGGAATGGCCAGCATCGGGCACAATTGTCAGCCTTGCCGAAGGCCAGGCTGCCGCCAGATCGAAAGCTGATTGCGCTGGGCAAATCATATCATACCGGCCTTGCACGATTTCTCCGGGAATATTTCGCAGCTGCTCCGTATGCGCGAGCAGCCCGCCCTGAGGCAAAAACAACTCATTCATGAAATAATGAGCCTCGATCCGCGCCAAGCCAATAGCAGAACGGTCTTGCGCAAACGCGGAGACAGCTTCGAAACTGGGCATTAATGTAGAGCAGGAGCCTTCATAAATACTCCAGCTGCGGGCTGCGGGCATATGTATTTGCGGATCTGGGTTGGTCAGGCGGCGGAAGTAATTGCCAAGGAGGTCATGCCGCTCGGTCTCGGGCAGAAAACTGGCGAAGGCGGCATGAATATCAGGAAAGACGCGCTGCAGCCCGTACAGAAACCATTCCACCTCGGGCTGCCGGCCCAGGAAGATGCCGCGTAACACCGCGCCCGCCACATGTTCTGGATGTGCTTGCGCATAGGCCAACGCCAGGGTGGATCCCCAGGAACCACCAAAGAGCAGCATCCGCTCTATGCCGAGAAATTTCCGCAGCGTTTCGATGTCTTGCACCAGATGAGGTGTAGTATTGGCTTCCAGACTGCCGAGCGGCAATGAGCGTCCGGCGCCGCGCTGATCGAAGATAATGACGCGCCAAAAGTTAGGGTCGAAGAAGCGGCGATGCACAGGCCCAGCGCCCGCGCCTGGGCCGCCGTGCAGAAACAGAACGGGTTTGCCGTTCGGGTTGCCAACCTGCTCCCAGTACATAACGTGGCCGTCAGTCAGCGGCAGATATCCTGTTTCATACGGTCCGATTTCGGGAAACAGATCACCGCGCGGCATGGTTATTTCCCCAGAGCGGCACGTAACGTAGCCGCGACGCGGTGAGCCTGCGTATCCGTCAAATCAGGATGAATGGGCAGCGCCAGGATACGGCTACCGAGTTCTTCGGCAACGGGTAAGGCTGCGCCGTCGTGGCATGCTGCATAGGCAGGTTGCTGGTGCAGGGCGCGGGGGTAATAAACGGCATGGCCAATGCCCGCTCCTTGCAGTACGCTCTTGGCATGTTCTCGCGCTGCGTTATCAGCCAGCAGGATTGCATATACGGCCCAAGCGCTCTGGCTTTCAGGTACTCTTGCGGGCGTGGTAATAATGCCTGTCAGTTCGGTGTCGTAAATTTTAGCAATCTCTTCGCGCCGGGCAATTTCGGCTTCAAAAACCTCTAGCTTTGCCAACAGAACGGCCGCTTGCATCGTATCAAGCCGGCCATTCATGCCGACGCGCAGAACCTCGTACCGTGTCGTTCCTTCGCCATGCGTGCGCAGTGAGCGGTAAAGCGCTGCCCGTTCAGCGGATTCGGTGAATAATGCCCCGCCATCGCCGTAAGCGCCAAGCGGCTTGGACGGAAAAAAGCTCGTTGCCGTTGCGTCTGCTTCCCGGCCCAGCCTGCGCCCCTGTAAAGCGCCGCCAAAACTCTGCGCGCAATCATCCAGCGTGAATAACCCCTCTTTCTGGGCGATTGCTTGAAGCCCCGGCCAGTTCGCGGGTTGCCCGAAAAGATCGACGCCAATGATTGCCGAAGGGCGCAGTTTGCCTGCCTGTTTAACCTCCGCGATCCGCACATCCAGGCTATTCAGGTCAATCTGGAATGTACGCGGATCGACATCGACAAATACTGGTGTGGCGCCCAGTAGCAGAGGCACCTCGGCCGTTGCGGTATAGGTGAAGGCCGGGAGAAATACGGCGTCTCCACGGCCGATTCCCTCGGCCATCAGGGCTATTTGCAGTGCATCGGTGCCTGAGCTTACCGTGACGCAATGGCTGGCGCCGCAAAAGGCGGCGAGTTTTGCTTCAAGCTCGGCCACTTCAGGGCCGAGAATGAATTGCCCGTGTGCCAGCACTGCATCCAGCCTTTGGCGCAGTTGCGGGCCAAGCCGGGCTTGCTGGGCTTTAAGGTCCAGGAACGGGATGGGGGGAATTGTCGCGGCATTCATGGTGGCGCGAGCTTACTCTGCCGCGCGGGAAACCGCGAGAGTGCTGGACGGGTAAAATTCAGGAACGAGCCGGTGGAGAAGTTCCATGGCACTGGCTTCATCACCCGCCATGGCGGCTTGGCGCAATGCCGAGAAGGCGGCGCTTACGGCCTGCATATCCACAAGCCGTGGCGCGGCCATAAGCAACCCGGCATGCGTGGTTGGCGCAGGGCGCTCATTGCCATGGAACAGCTCTTCAAAAAGCTTCTCGCCGGGTCTTAAGCCGGTGAAGCGGATTTCAACGTCTTTGTCTGGGTGCAGCCCCGCCAGGCGGATCATCTGCCGGGCGAGATCGACGATTTTCACAGGCTCGCCCATATCCAGCACGAAAATGCCGCCATCAGGGATCGCTTCCTCGCCGATGCCAACCTTGGAGGCTTCCAGTATCAATCCCACAGCCTCACGCACGGTCATGAAATAGCGCTGCATATCCGGGTGGGTGACAGTTAGCGGCCCGCCAAGCGCCAACTGGCGGCGGAATAGCGGCACAACGGAGCCGGTGGATCCCAGCACATTGCCGAATCGTACCGTCACACAGCGCATAGTGCTGCGCCGGTGCCGGGCTTCCACGTCTTGCGCCTGACAATACATTTCGGCCAAGCGCTTGGAGGCACCCATGACGGAGCTGGGATTCACGGCTTTGTCGGTTGAGATCAGCACCATCAATCGAGCACCGGCGGCGTTGGCGGCATCCGCCACGGTTTGTGTCCCCAGGGCGTTTGTACGCAGCCCTTCTAGCCGGTTGGCTTCCACAATTGGCACATGCTTCAGAGCCGCGGCATGGAAGATGAGTTCCGGGCGGCACTCTTGCATAACAGCCTGAATTCTATTGACATCTCGTACATCCGCCACGACGATGCGCTTGGATATGGCCGGGGCCAGCTCGGCGACTTCAACATCAATCTGCCAGACGGCAAACTCGCTGCTATCAAGCAATGTTAGTTCAGCGGGAGCATATCCGGCCAACTGGCGTGCAAGCTCGCCGCCAATGCTGCCGCCAGCGCCTGTCACCATCACGCGCTTCCCGGCGATGAGCCGCTCCAGCCCTGCGCGGTCAAGTTGCACCTGCTGGCGGTTGAGCAAATCCTCAATCACGATGGGTTGCAGTTCGACTTGCTGGCTGGCAGGTGCCAAGCGGGTCAGGCTCGGCGCCCGCAAAACGCGGATATCGAGCTGCTCCGCCGCCTGCAGCAGATCCGCCAGAATCTGCCCGGTCAAGCTGGGGGCTGCGACAATCAGCAGGTCTGGCTTTTGTGAGAGTTTGGCCAGCGCGGCCCCGGCATTATCGGCAGCGCCGATAATGTCCAGCCCATGAATGCGCCGGCCGATATGCTTGCCAGAGAGCGCCATGAGGCCTGTGACCCGGTAAGGAGCCGCTGCCTTGGCGTGGGCGGCAAGAAACAGCTCAGCTTCATCTCCACTGCCGACAAGAATGGCGGTTTGCGAGGCCTCGGGAGCTTCGGTCCTTTGCCGCTGGAGCCGGTAGATGAGTTTAGGGGCGGTAAGCAGCACAACCAGCACCAGTGCCAGGATGACTGGAAAGGCAGGAGAGGGCAGGGGCAGGCCAGTTCCGACCATGAGTAGAACCAGCATCAACGCTGTCACCACGCCCGCCGCCGCGATAACCGCGAGGTCTTTAAGGGAGATAAAGCGCCAATGCAGGCGCGCCAAGCCGAATGGCACGCCAATGAGCCAGATGGCGATAGCGCCGCCTAGTGGCAGGCCGGCCGGTATGGGCCAGGGTTGCGCGGGGTTGGACAGGCAGAAGCTCAAAACCACCGCGGCAGCCGCCAAAGCGCCGTCCAGCGCGATGTTCAAAGCAGTGGAGGCGGCCAAACGGGTTGAGTCATACCGGCTCATAATGACCCACTTATAAGCGCAGATGCGCGAACAAATCCAATTAGGGCACTTCAGGCCTAGCCCAGATAAAAAAGTCCTTCGACCTCGACTGCGGCATCCAGCGGCAGAGAGGGCACTCCGATGGTTGAGCGGGCGTGCCGGCCGATGTCGCCAAATACGGCTACTGCCAGGTCGGACGCGCCGTTCATTACCACCGCATGCTGGGTAAAGTCAGGTGTTGCGGCGATAAAACCGCCAAGGCGGATAATTTTGGTGATGCTGGCCAACCCGTTTGGCAGCGCGGCGTTTAGCTGTGCCAGCACGTTAATCAGGCAGAGCCGCGCGGCATGCTGCCCTTCTTCCAGAGACACGTTAAGCCCCAGCTTTCCTGTTACGGCAACCTTGCCGTCTATGGCGGGTAGCTGGCCGCTGACCGTGACCAGATTTCCGGCAATGCTGACAGGGACGTAGGTGGCGACAGGCGCCATCGGCACGGGCAGGGTGATGCCGAGTTCGATAAGTTTTTGCGTGGGGGTCATATTTAGCTCACGAGCTTGAAGGATTTGCGGCGTTCACGCGGCGCAGGGGCTGGCAGGTCAAGTGGCAGTAGCGGCGCGCGGTCGGCGGCGCCGTCGCCCACAGTGTCTGTGCTCTCCACCATTGCCGGCGCCAGATTCGTCTGGCCGAGATAATTCACGGCGAGATTGCGGAAGACGTAATCGAGCATCGAGGTCGCGGCGGCCACGGCGGGGTCGCCCTCCACGGCACCGGCGGGGCCAAAGCGGGTGAAGGTGAAAGCCTCGACATAATCTTCCAGGTTCACGCCGTGCTGAAGCCCGATGCTGACGGCAATGGCAAATGCGTCCATCAGGCCGCGGAAAGCCGAGCCTTCCTTATGCAAAGCAACAAAAATCTCTCCCAGCCGCCCATTGGCATATTCGCCAGTCGAGAGGAACAGCTTGTGGCCGCCTACGCTTACCTTTTGTGTGTAGCCACTGCGCCGCGCAGGTAGCATTTCGCGCGTGCTCTTCTGCCGCGCGGCCATTGGTGCCGCGGGGCGCGCGGGCATTTGCGCCACCAGCGGGGCCAGCGCATCATGCATGGCGGCATGGGCGCCCAGGCGCGGTGGCGAGAATAACTCAGCACCGCCGAGTACCTGCACGAGCGCGGTTTCTGTGGAGAGGCCCTTGGCGGCGAGTTTTTGCCGTGCCCAGAGGCATAGGCCGCCATCGCTATTGATGGGCGACAAAGCCGGGGCAAAATTCAGCGTTTCGGCGCCCAGCAGCGCTTCTATGGCGGGTTCGGAGGTAAAGCCCAGCAGGGTTTCGTGTCGGCGTGTATCTGCTGCCTGTGCTTCAGCCAGGGCCGTTTTGGCTGCTTGGGTCAGTTCGGGCAACACACTTCCTTGCGGCAGCCTTGGCGCGGAAACAGGATAGCCCGGAGCGGTGCCGCGGGCGAGCAGAGAGGCAGAAGCAAGATCCGCGTGCGCGCCGATATAACAAGCCAGAGTTACGGCCAAGTCCCGGCCAGGCTGAGAGTCGTAAGCCACGCCGAGCCGGGTGAGGAATAGGTGCAGATCGGTAAAGCCGATGGCGAGGCGGTGTTCCGCCGGGGCGGCCAGCGTAAGCGCCGTAACTGCGAGCCGTACTGCCGTGCCTAGGCCTGCAATATCAAACCCGTGACCGTCATCGAGGAAGGCGCAAAGGTTGAATGTGAAACCAGGCTGGCCCGCGGCGCGGTTGCGCCAGATATTGGCGTTTGGGCAGCCGCGCCGTTGCGCCAGCAACTGATGGAGCTCACGGCCAATATCCGAGTCTAGCCCCAGAGTGCGGGCGCGTGACGAAATCGGGCCGATCCACGCTTCCGCCGCGATGGCGAGGTCGATGTTGGATTGGTGGGGAAGGATAGAAGCCAGTGCATCGGCCGCAAGCTGGCCCCAAGCGGCCGGCAGCTTAACAGTCACGGGCGGGGAATCGGGATCCATCGCGGCCGTTACAGTTGCTTGCTTTATACCATGCCAGGATTTGTCGGTGCTGCTCTGTCCCATACGCCGACATTATGCCGAGCTGGGCCGCTATAAAAGTGCATATTGTGGTTAAATTGCTGTCAGGACACAAAATCCTGTGGATAGCTTTACCGCAGGGGTGAGATGGACCAAAGCCTCTGCTTCTTTTATATCTGCGGCATGAGTGATTCCGAAGCTGGCGCCGCACCCGCGCAACGTAAGGCCTTTGGCTTGCGAACCCTGTTGGCCAACCCGGGTATGTTTTTCCTGACCTTGTTCAAGGGCAAGTATGTTGGGGCGGATGCCTTGGGCAACCAATATTACCAGCGCCCCGGCAAGCAGCGCTCGCGGCGCTGGGTGATTTACGCTGGCGCCCCAGAGGCGTCGGTGATTGGTCCGGAATGGCATGCCTGGCTGCATCATCTTACTGATGCGCCTCTTCCCGCGTCTGGCGCCAAGCCTTGGCAGCGCCCGCACAAAGCCAACCTTACCGGTACCCCCGCCAGCTACCGTCCCTCCGGGCACGACTACATGGGGGGCAACCGTGCTAAGGCTTCGGCGGATTACGAAGCCTGGTCGCCGGACCAAGCCTGATGCCACGCCGCCTCCCGGAATTGTTCACTGGCTTTGCCGTTATCGCGGCTGCGGTCTGGTTTCTTATCTATGCCATGGCTGGTGCTGGCAAAATCAGCGCGGGCGGCTATCCGCTTATGGCGCAGTTTTCGAGCATTGGCGGCCTTGCCATCGGCGCTGATGTAAAAATTGGCGGTGTTGTGGTCGGCCATGTGGCCAGCGAGACTCTGGACCCGAATACTTACGCGGCGATCGTGCGGCTTTCGATCAACGATAATGTTCAGGTGCCGGAAGATAGCAGCGCGTCTGTTACATCGGA
>JAKBCX010000028.1 GCA_021807465.1 Pseudomonadota bacterium
TCGGCATATTCCGGCTCGCACCACAGCGGGTTGTCATCGCCAATGCCATGGGCATAGTGGCGGATGCCGTCGCGGGTCGCCTCGTAGTTCCACGGCTCCACCGTGTCGGTGATCAGCACGCCGATGCGGCTACGCAGGTCATCGAGCGCCTTATCCGTGATCTTGGGGAAGTATTTATTCGCCGGTGCGGCGGTCTCACTGCTCATTACGCGGTCCTCTCAGAGAGTTTCTTGGCCTCAAGGTCTCTCAACGCTTTGCGGTTGATCTTCCCGGCCGGGGTCTTGATAAGCTGGTCAACAAATTCAACGATGCGCGGATATTCATGCGCGGAAAGCTGCTGGCGGGTGAAGTCCTGCAACTCTTTGATATGCGCTTCATCCTTCGCGCCGCCCTTGGCGACGATGAAGGCCTTGACGGCAAGCCCGCGCAAGCCGTCCGGCACGCCAATCACGGCGGCTTCGGCCACGGTTTCGTGCCGCAGCAAGGTCTGTTCGATTTCCACCGGGCTGATGGTCCAGCCGGCGGAAATAATCACGTCATCGGCGCGGCCGCCATGGTAGAAATACCCATCAGCATCGGTCCAGCCGAGATCTTTCGTGGGAATCCACTCGCCCTTGCGCAGCAGCATGATCTCGCCCTTCACATCAGGCGCGCATACGCTGCCATCCGGCGAACGGATTTCGATTTTCATGCCGGGGATGGGCTTGCCGAGCGAGCCATCCTTCACCTTGTAATCGGGCGCGCCGGGGTAGTTCACCAGAATCACGCCAATTTCGGTGGTGCCGTACATCGAGCACACGGGCTGCTTGAACAGATTCTGCGTGTATTCCAGCGTGTCCGGGTCAATCGGCTCACCCGTGTACGACATTTTCTGCATGGCGAATTTATGCTGCTCCGCCACACCGCTATTGCGGATCATGCGGTAATGCGTGGCGGCGGCTGAAAGATTCGTGATCTTCAACGTATCCAGCGCCTCGACGAACACTTTCGCGTCGAACTTGCCGGCAAAGGAACCGGTGGTAACACCCAGCGCCAGCGGCGCCAGCGTGCCGTGCCACAGACCATGGCCCCAGGCAGGCGAGGACGGGCAGAAGAACCTATCGCCCGGGCGCACGCCCGTGCCATACAAGGCCGCGGCGGTCAGCACCACCACGGCGCGGTGCGTGTGCTTCACCGCCGCAGGCAAATCGCGCGTGGTGCCCGAGGTATACTGGAACACCGCCATGTCATTCGCGCTCGTCTCCGGCTTGAAGGTGGCGGGGTATTCCGCAATGGCCTTCAGCAAATCGGTGTCGAGCACGATCTTGTCCGCCGCCATCGCCTCCTGCGCGACGGGGAATTTCTCGTCATTCACGATCAGCAGCTCAGGCATACAGTCATTCACGCGCAGCTTCAGCCCATCGGGGCCAAACAGCGTGAACATGGGCACCGAGATGGCACCGCATTTAAGCGCGCCGAACAGGCTGATATAGAACGCCTTGGACGGCTCCAGCATGAAGGCAACGCGGTCGCCCTTTTTAATGCCGCGCGCCACCAGGTAATTGGCCAGCCGGTTAGATTGCTCGGAAATCTCGCGGAAGGTCACCGGCTCGATGCCGCCCGCGCGCACGATATTCACCGCCACACGCGCCGGATCGGCGGCCCAGCGGTCGATGCATTCATGCCCGATATTAAACCGCTCTTGTGTGCCGTCATACATCTCCCACAGCTTGGCCGTGGAGAATTCACGCTGGGCATCCGCGAAGGATGTGTATTCGGAAAGCTTCGCCATGAAGTGGTTATGCCTTGTTTGTTGCCATGCCTGATTCTGGACCGGCACTCTATCGCACCGGCCGGAATGTATTGTCAATACACAATAAGCGTTGTGCTTATGGAATGCGACGCACAAACGCGGCGGCCCAGCCACGCCCCAGGGGCATGGCTGGGCTATCCGCTAAATATTTCAGGATTTTGAAGACCTTAACGGTCTGTCAGGCCGGTGAATAACTCGGAAATCGGGGTACGCAGTGAATTCTGCAAGAATGCCAGCCCACGGTAATGCCCCGCCAGAATGGGCAATTCCATCAGTTGCCGCTCGTCATAACTGGCGGCCAGCACGGCCCATGTTCCGTCCGAGATCGTGGCATTCGCCGCCAGCTCCTCAACCGCGCGCAGCACGGCGGCGTCGTGCGTGCTCCACCCCGGCGCGGCGGAGCCATTGGTCACGCGCTCAATCTCCTCGCTGGTTAGGCCAGCAAGCTTCTTGCCCAGTTGCACATGCCCGCTCCACTCAAACGGCGCCTGGGCCAGCCAGCCTGTGCGCAACACAACCAGCTCGCGGTCGCGCGCGGGCAAAGCGCCGCCGGCCATCAGCACCAGTGCCAGGCGGGTATGGGCGCGGGCCAATACGGGGTGGCGGATCAGCGTCGCCATCCATTCCGAAACCCGGCCCTCTTCCGGCTCGTGCCCCGCCGCAACGTCAATCTCAACATTCATGGCTGCTGCTTCAGGGGGGCATTGCCCCAGCGGCAACGGCGCAATACGCGGCGGGCGGCCGAGAATCTCAGCCTGCCGCGCCGCCACGCGCGCTTCCTCTAGCTGTCCGGCCCCCATGGCTTCGGGCGCGTTAAGCACAGCCTTAAGCGGGCCGGATGGCCAGCACGCTGCCCTCGGCATCGGCCGAGACGTACAACGTGCCATCCGCCCCCGCGGCAATGCCCGCAAACGGCCCCATGGGGCCAGAAAGCGGCTGGATGGCACCCAGGAATTTGGGCGTAATGCCCGGCGGTGCGCCCACGGGCAGGTTGGCGGCAATCACCTTGCGCGCGCCGCTGGCCAAATTGTATTCCACCAACGCCTTGGCCTGCGCATCCACCACGTACAGCTTGCCATCGCGCAGCAAAATGCCCTGGGGCTGCTTCAGCCCGTCCAGCACAGTCTCGGCCCGGCCTGCCTTCAGCTTCACCACGCGCCCGGCATGACATTCAGACACATAAACAGTGCCATCCGCATCCACGGCCACACCCATCGGCTCTTTCAGCCCCTCGGCCAGCATTTCGGTCTTGCCTGCCTTCACCGCATGCACGCGCCCGGCCCCGGCCTCGGCAAACACCACACCGCCACCCGGCGCCAGCGCCACGCCGTACAGCCGGTCGAACCCTTCGGCCAGATATTCGCTGGTCTGCTCACGCGGATTCCAGCGCGCCACCTGACCGTTGGCCGTGGTTGTCACCACCTCGCCTGGCCCGCTGGCCGCCACGCCGCGCGTGTAGCCGGGGCAGCCGGGGGTAAACAGCATCGCCGCCAGCTCCGGCTTGCCGCCGGGCCGCAGATAGTAACAGAACGGCCCATCCGCCACGAACAGCACGCCATCCTCGCCCATGGCCAGCCCCAGCGGCCAGTTGAACCCGTCCGGCACCACCGAACGCAGCTTGCCGCCGGGCAGCACCTCGTTGATCTGCCCGGAAATGGAGGACACGAAAATGCGGTCGCCCACGAAGGTCACGTTATCCAGCCCGGGGCAGATATCGGCCAGCACCTCTTTCTCGCCGGTGCGCACGTCAATGCGCAGCACCTGGCCGCTATGCACCTGGGTGGACACAATACGCCCCTGAGAATCGAACTTCACCGCATCCGGAACGCCCAGCCCGGTGGCCACCACTTCCGGCGCGCCACCCTCCAGGCTCATGCGCCAAATCTCGTTGGTGCCCATTACGGGGAAGTAAAGCTTCCCATCCGGCCCTACTTCGAAAGCATTCGGCATCTGCACGTTTTCCAGCAGAATGCGCGGCGCCCCGCCATGCAGATCCAGCTCCATAATCCGCCCGCCCGGGCGGCACTCGCCCGCAATCAGCCGGCCCTGATGCCAGGTGATTGGGTTGGCCACCGGAATATCGCCATATAACACGCGGGTGCGGCCATTCGGCTCACGCACGCTCACCCTGCCCTCGGTAATTTCCGTGGCGTACAAATTACCCTTATCGTCGAACACCAGATCGTCCGGCGCCACAATGTCGCCGCCCATCGGGCTGACCGCCTCAACCGCCCCGGTCTCGGGGTCCACGGCGCTAATCTGGCTGCCAGAAACCTGGGCCACGTAAAGCCGCCCATCCGTGCCGGTGCGCATGCCGTTGGCGCCGTAAAGCCGGCTCACCGGCGTTATCCGCTCCAGCACCCAGCCTTCCGCCACATCCGCCGGATGCGCCGCGATGTAACGCCCAAATTGCATCGTCATTCCCATTCCTCCCCTGCCGGACCACTTACGCGCGCGAGCCAGCCTTGCTGAACACCAGCCTAGCGAGCCAGCGCAAGCAGCGTCAACCAGCCCAGCCCGCCTTGACGCCGCAATGCTGAGCATCTTAACAGCATTGGCAAACAAGCCCGGAACCAGGGGGACCCGCCATGCCGAACGACGCCGCAACCGCCAAAATCGCCATCGACCCCGCCGTGCTGGCCCGCGCCGCCGCGCGCGATGCCGAGATCAACGGCCACCCCGCCCGCATTGAGCCGCTGGGCGAAGACAAATTCACCCCGGACGTGCTGAAACTGACAGCGGACATGAAAGCCGCCGCCGGCATTCCGCCCAACGGCTATGTGCCGGAGTTTTTCGGCATCATGCTGCACCACCCAACCCTCTTCAAAGCCCATTCCGACCTCGCCATGGTGCTGATGGCCGGCAACACCCTGCCAACGCGCGACCGCGAGCTTGCCATTTTGCGCGTGGGCTGGATGACCGGCGCGCCGTATGAATGGAACGCGCATGTCGATATGGCCAAGCGCCTCACCAACATCACGCCGGAAGAAATCGAGCGCGTGATCATCGGCTCCACCGCCCCGGGCTGGAGCGCGCATGACGCCGCCATTCTGCGCGCCGTGGAGGAAATGATGGCCAACGCCATGGTCACCGACGAAACCTGGGCCATCCTCGCCAAGGCCTATAACGACGCCCAGCTCATCGAGTTCCCCATCCTCGTCGGGCAGTATCTTGGCGTTGCCTATCTGCAAAACTCCATCCGCGCCCGGCTGATGCCTAACCAGATCGGCCTTTCGGCCCGGTAACGCAAAAACCCCGCGGCGCCGCGGGGTTTTTTGTGAATCCAGGCGCGGGGCCGGGCCAAAGCCGCCGCGCCCGCAACCCGGGAACGCGGCGGCAATCCGTATCTCATCCGGCGATATGCGCCGTATCCACCCAAGACTTGCGCTCATCGGCCTCGTACAGCGCCTCGATCAGCGCCTGCACCTCCGCCGCGCGGGCAAAGCCGGGCAGCGCCTCGCCCTTGCCGTTAATGGCGTTCACCAGGCTCTCGAACACGCGCGCCAAAGAGACACGCTGCGCGCCATTATACAAATCCTCCTGCCCCAGCGTCACCGCACGGCCATCGGCCATGAAGAACCGCTCCGGCACCTCCACCTCCGCGCCGGTAGGCTCGTGATGCGGCGATTCGTTCCTGCTGACATAGAGTTTGGCGCTCTGGATGCTCGGGTAGCGCAGCGAGCTGAGGCGCAGCCGCCCCTTGCTGCCAAATGCCTCGATGTAAAACCCCGGGCTATCTGCCGCCGTCCACGATGTGGAGAGCATACCCATCGCGCCCGAGGCAAAATTCAGCAGCGCGTGGCAGGTATCATCCGTCTCCACCTTCTGCACTTCGCCACCCGGCAGATGCCATTCCTTCAACTGCGTTTTTATATTCGCGGAAACCGCGCTGACAGGCCCGAATAAATGCCGCAGCGCATGCAGCATGTGCGAGCCGTTATTGCGCGTGACACTCACGCCCAGCCCGGATTTGCCGAACCAGGTATAGGGAAAACCCGGCTGTATTTGCAGAAAGAACGACATCTGCCAGGAGCAATGCACCTGGAATACCTCGCCAATTTCGCCGGCGTCGATCAGCTCTTTCATGAAGCCCAGATGCGGCAGGCCCATCACGCTTGCCGCCGCCACGCCATGCAGGCCCTTCTCACGCCGCAATCCATCCAGGCGCTGCGCCGCTTCCGCCGAAACGGCAAAGGGAATCTGGTTCACCGCATGTTTGCCGCCATTCAGCGCGGCGGTCACAATCTTCTCGCGCAGCACAGGGTTGGTTCCCGCATCGATAATGTCGATATCAGGATCGTTGGCCATCGCCTCGTAAGACCAGAACGGCCGCGCCACGCCAAATTGCTTCGCCGCCGCCTCCGCCGTTTCCTGCCGCGAGGTGCAAATCGCCGTCACCTCCACGCTATCGCTCAGCGTGCGCCAGGCGGGCAGATGCGCCAGCGCGCCCCAATTTGCGCTGACAATCCCAACTTTCAGCTTGCTCATTTTCCGTTGCCTCCCGTCATGTACCGGCTTGCATATCCATGTGCAGCCGCGTCAGCTTCAGCGCCGCGATTTTCCATTCGCCGTTCACGCGCACCAGCCGGTCGTGGTAATGCCCGTAGCCGGTGAGCGATGGCTTGCCGGGGCCAAAAATCACCCGGTCCTGCATGGGGAAAATCGCCAGAGCCACATCGCCATTCAGCTCGACTTCCGGGAAATGCACCTGATGCGCCGTGACCGCCTGGCCAATGGAGGCCAGCACCGAGGCCATTGCCGCATCCCGCCCCTTTATGGGCGGGCCGCCGCCTGCGGCAGACACGTCCAACTCGTAATCCTCGGTGAACAGCGCGCGCCACTCATCCCACTGCTTTGTATCCAGCAACCGGCAATAGCGCGCCTTCAACGCGCAAATCGCCAGCCGGTCTTGCGTCTCGTCACTGGCTGTCATGTCCGTCCCCCGCGCAGCGCCCCGTTCCGGGCTTCTATGCGGCGGAGTAAAGCATCGTTTGCCGCCGCACCGCATGGCCCGGCGGCAAACATCGCGGCACCGATGCCGGAGGTCAGGCTTTCGCGCGGGCCGCCATGATGCGCTTGATGATGAATACCAGCACCGACAGATAAACCGCGCTGCCGATAATGGTCTCCCCCACATCCATAAAATCGGTGTGCGCGAATTGCGGCGCGGTAAGTATGGCAAGCAGCAGCATCCCGCCCAGATTCACCAGCATCGGCGCCCATTGCATGAACTGGATAAACACGGCCACGGCGATAATAGCCACGCCAACCGCCAAGCCATGCGCCCCGTAATGCGCAGAGAGGTAATTAAGCTGCCAGGCCAGCGCCACGCCGACGAGCGAACCCAGCAGGGCGGGCGCCAGGCGGTTGAACTCCATCCTGTCCATCACCCCCCAATACCAGGCAAACACAAAGCTCGCGAAAAACGAGTGCAGATGCAGCGTGCCGCCAATCACCACCCATAGGGCGGAAAGCACGAAAACCGCCACCAGCATCCCAACTCCCGTCAGCAGGGTTGGGCGTGGCGTGGCGGCGTTGTTGTTCTGCGCGGTCATCTTGTTTCCCCTTTTTCTTCGGAAAATTGTGTGGCCTATCTGCCCGCATAGGCACATTCTGTCCAATGTCCGCGCATCCGCGCCCCAACGCCTTGACAAGGCAGGGCTACAGGTATTTTTGGTCTGTTCAGAAAAGTCTGAAAGATTAAACTTTGGAATTGTCGCCGCTTGCAGATGCCTTCATCAGGCATTTCGGAGAAATGGGCAGCCGGTGGGGTATCAACCGCACCGTCGGGCAGATTTATGCCCTGCTCTATATCTCCGGCCGCCCCCTGCCGGCTGACGAAATTGCCGAGGCGCTCAGTTTCTCCCGCTCCAATGTCTCCATGGGGCTGAAAGAGCTGCAAAGCTGGCGGCTGGTACGGCTGCAACACCTGCCCGGCGACCGCCGCGAGCATTTTTCCACGCCCGAGGATGTATGGCAGATCGTACGGATTCTGGCCGAGGAGCGCCGCCGCCGCGAGATAGACCCCACCCTTTCCGTGCTGCGCGACCTGCTGCTGAAAAAGCCCGGCAACGAGGATGAGCGCGCCATTCAGCACCGGCTGCAGGAAATGCACGACCTGATCGAGCTGCTCACGCGCTGGTCCGAGGATGTGCAGCGGCTTGAGACTCAACAATTAACACAAATATTACGGCTCGGCGCTGGCATCATCCGGCTGCTTGACCTTAAAAACTCTCTGCCTTTGCTGGGCGCCAAACGGCGCCCGGCGCAAAGCCCTCCGGGCGACTCCACCCCCGACGAAGCTGCCCTTGCGGGCGAAGGGATGGATGATGACTGAAAATTGCGGATAACCCGCCGTAAAATTTCAGCGGGTTAAAGTTTGGAAGACTGCAGACCAGTGAACATGAACCCGGCGCCCCGCCGGACAAGAAATTCCAGAGGCTTCACATGCGATCAAAACTATCGGCGCTAAAACCATTGGCTACCCTACCGGCGCTGCTGGCCCTGGCGGGCTGCGATACCGGCAATTACCGGCTGTTTCACCCGCTTACCGCGGTGGCCAAGGTGCAATGGTGGGCCACCTTGTTCGAGGCCGGCATCATGTCGCTCATCATCGTGCCCACCGCCATCCTCATTGCCTGGTTTGTCTGGCGCTACCGCAAAAACGCCAACGCCAAGTACGACCC
This sequence comes from Pseudomonadota bacterium, assembly GCA_021807465.1. Taxonomy (GTDB): domain Bacteria; phylum Pseudomonadota; class Alphaproteobacteria; order Acetobacterales; family Acetobacteraceae; genus Acidocella. Next base: position 8,479 of record JAKBCX010000028.1, read on the forward strand.
CAGCTGGTCACACTCGCTGACGCTGGAAATCCTGGTCTGGGGCGTCCCACTCATCGTCGTCGCCATTTGCGGCATCATCTCCATTCGCACCACGCAGGATGTGGAGCCTTACGCCCCCGCCGTGCTGGCCAAGGACAAGGCCGCGCAAAACCCGATCGACATCGACGTCATCACCACCGATTGGCAGTGGCTCTTCATCTATCCGCAGCAAGGTGTCGCCGCCATCGACGAGCTGGTGGTGCCTGAAAACAGCGTGGTGCATCTGCGCCTCACCTCCACCGCGGTGGTCAACGACTTCTTCATCCCGCAAATCGCACCGATGATCGACGTCATGCCGGGCATGCGCACCGAGAACACATTCGACACGCCGAAGATCGGTACCTATACGGGCTTCTCGGCCGATTTCTCGGGCGCTGGATTCTCCTGGATGCAGTTCCAAACCCATATCGTTTCCCAGGCCGGTTTCGACGCCTGGGTTGCCAAGGCTGCCGCCAGCCCGGTTCAGCTTTCCTATCAGGAATTCACCAAGCTGGCGCAGCCAACCGTGAATGAGGACAATAAACCCTCCTACTTCTCCAACGTCGCCCCCAACCTGTTCGATACTGTAGTCACCGCGGCGCAGGCCGGCGTGGTGTACCCCGTGCCGGACAGCGTCACAAAACGGGTGGCAAGTCTTGAAGATGGCGGCGGCGCCGCCGCCGCCACGAAATAAGCCTAAAAGGACAGACCCATGCAGGTTGCAATTCAAGGTCCATGGTCGCCGCTGCTCGGCCGGCTGACCCTCAACGCCATACCCTACACCAACCCCATCCTCGTCGGCACGTTCGCCGTGGCGGCCCTTATCGGTCTGGTGGTGGTTGGCGCCGTGCTTTACTACAAAAAGCTCGGCTATTTGTGGCGCGAATGGCTCACCACCGTCGATCATAAAAAAATCGGCGTGATGTATATCATCGTCGGCCTCGTCATGTTCTTCCGCGCCTTTGTGGA
>JAKBCX010000029.1 GCA_021807465.1 Pseudomonadota bacterium
GGCGAAAGAGCTGGCGGCGCGCAAGATTTCGGCCGTGGAGCTGGTAACGGCCTATAACGGCGCCGTGGAGGCGCTTAACCCCAGGCTGAACGCCTATATTACGGTAACGCCAGAGCTGGCCGTGGCGCAGGCCAAGCAAGCCGATGCGCGTATTGCGGCAGGCAATGCCACGCCGCTCACCGGTATTCCGCTGGCCATGAAGGATTTGTTCTGCACCGAAGGCGTGCGGACCACGGCGGCCAGCAAAATACTGGAGCCTTTCGTGCCGCCTTATGAAAGCACCGTCTCCGCGCAGTTGAAGGCGGCAGGCGCGGTGATGCTGGGCAAGGCGAATCTCGACGAATTCGCCATGGGGTCGTCCAACATCACCTCCGGCTACGGGCCGGTGGAGAATCCGTGGAAGCGCAATGGCTCCGATGCCAAGCTGGTGCCGGGCGGCTCCTCGGGCGGTTCGGCTTCGGCGGTGGCGGCGCGCATCGCGCTGGGAGCCACGGGCACGGATACGGGCGGCTCCATCCGCCAGCCCGCGGCGTTTACGGGCCTTGCCGGCATCAAGCCCACTTATGGGCGCTGCTCGCGCTATGGCATTATCGCCTTTGCCTCGTCGCTGGACCAGGCCGGGCCAATGGCGCGCAATGTGGAAGATTGCGCGCTGATGCTGAACGCGATGGCGGGGTTCGACGCGAAGGATTCCACCAGCGCCGAGCGCGCGGTGCCAGATTTCACCAAGGCGCTGGGGCGCGGCGTGAAGGGCCTGCGAATTGGCATTCCGGCGGAATACCGCATGGATGGCACCAACCCCGAGATTGTGGCGCTGTGGGAAAAAGGCATTACCTGGCTGCGCGAGCAGGGCGCGGAAATTGTCGATATTTCGCTCCCGCACACCAAGTACGGGCTGGCGGTGTATTATATCGTTGCCCCCGCCGAGGCTTCGTCCAACCTCGCCCGTTACGATGGCGTGCGGTTTGGCACGCGGGTGGATGGCGTTGACCTGATCGACATGTACGAGCGCACGCGCGCCGCCGGATTTGGCGCGGAGGTGAAACGGCGCATCATGATCGGCACCTATGTGCTGAGCCATGGCTATTACGATGCGTATTACCTGAAGGCGCAGAAGGTGCGGAATTTGATTCTGCGCGACTTTACCGAAGCCTTTGGCAAGGTGGATGCCATCCTCACCCCCACCGCGCCGTCCGCCGCGTTCGGGTTGGGCGATAAGATGGACGACCCGGTGACGATGTATCTGAACGACGTGTTCACCGTCCCGGCCTCTCTGGCCGGTGTGCCGGCCATGAGCGTGCCTGCGGGCTTGTCGGCTGAAGGGCTGCCTTTGGGGCTACAGATTATCGGCAGGCATTTTGATGAGGAGACGGTGTTCGCCGTCTCGGCGGCGATTGAGACTGCGGCGGGCTTTACGGCCCTGCCTGAAGTGCGAGCGAAATAATGGCGTACACGCTAGAAGGCCGTACCGGCACCTGGGAAGTGGTTTGCGGGCTGGAAATCCACGCCCAGGTCATCTCTGAATCCAAACTTTTCTCCGGCGCTTCCGCCACCTATGGCGGCGCGCCCAACGCGCATGTCTCCTTCGTGGATGCCGGTTTTCCCGGTATGCTGCCCGTTATTAACAAGGAATGCGTGGCGCAGGCCGTGCGGACTGGGCTGGGGCTGAAGGCGCAGATCAATTTGTTCTCGCGCTTCGACCGCAAGAATTATTTCTATGCCGATCTGCCCAACGGCTACCAGATCAGCCAGTTCGCGCACCCCATCGTCGGCAGCGGGCAGGTGGAAATCGAGCTGCAGGACGGCACGATCAAGCATATCGGCATTACACGGCTGCATCTGGAGCAGGATGCGGGTAAGTCGATGCACGATCAGCATGCCAGCAAAAGCGTGATCGACCTGAACCGCGCCGGTGTGGCGCTGATGGAAATCGTCTCGGAGCCGGATATTCGCAGCCCGGAGGAAGCTGGCGCGTATTTGCGGAAAATCCGCCAGATCGTGCGCTACCTCGGCACATGCGACGGCAACATGGAAGAAGGCTCCATGCGCGCGGACGTGAATGTGTCCGTCCGCAAGGCGGGCGAGGAATTCCGCACGCGCTGCGAGATAAAAAACGTGAACTCCGTGCGCTTCGTGATGCATGCCGTGGAAACCGAGGCGATGCGGCAGATCGAGGTATGGGAAAGCGGCGGTGAGGTTGTGCAGGAAACGCGGCTGTACGACCCGTCCAAGGGCGAGACACGCTCCATGCGCTCCAAAGAGGATGCGCATGATTACCGCTATTTCCCGGAGCCGGATTTGCTGCCGCTGGTTCTGGAGCAGGAATGGGTGGATGCGCTGGCGGCGAAACTGCCTGAGCTGCCGGATGAAAAACGCCGCCGCTTCTGCGAGCAATACGGCATCCCCTTCTACGATGCCGGGGTGCTGGTGGCCGACCAGGCAACCGCGGATTTTTACGAGACCGTGGCCAAGGGGCGCGACGGCAAGCTGGCCGCCAACTGGATTTCCGGCGATTTCTTCGCGGCGATGAACCGCACCGGCAAAAGCATCGAGAACCCTCCCGTCTCGGCGGCTGACCTCGGCGCGATGCTGGATTTGATCGCGGATAAAACCATCAACGGGCGCATCGCCAAGGATGTGTTCGAGGAAATGGTGGAAACCGGCAAGGCGCCTGGCGCCATTGTGGAAGAAAAAGGCTTGCGGCAGGTGACGGATACGGGGGCGATCGATGCCGCCGTGACGAAGGTGCTGGCCGATAATGCCGATAAGGTGGCGGAGTATAAATCGGGCAAGGACAAGCTGTTTGGCTTCTTCGTTGGCCAGGTGATGAAGGCCATGCAGGGCAAGGGCAACCCGGCTTTGGTGAACGAGGCAGTGAAGAAGCAGTTGGGGTAAGAATGGGCTGGAAAACCGATTACCGTTCCCTCTACTACCAAGGCGCGCCGGAGCCGGAAGACCCGGTGCTGGTGAAAGGCAAGGTGGCGCTGCTCGTCATCGACGTGCAGAACACCTACCTTGTCCGCCCGGACCGCGCGGCGCTGCCGCCGGATGAGCAGGCGCGGTACAATGCTTGGACGCCCTTCCATGAGCGCATGCACGGCACGGTTATTCCCACCATCGCCAAGCTGATGGAACGTTTCCGCGCGGGCGGGCACGAGGTGGTGTTTGCCCGTATCGCCTGCCAGGGCCAGGATGGGCGCGACCGTTCGCTGAGCCAGAAAAAACCCGGCTGGAATAATCTGCTGCTGCCCAAGGATGAATGGGAGTCGCAGATTGTGCCCGAACTCGCGCCACGGGGCGATGAGATTGTGGTGACCAAGACCACCGATTCCGCCCTTACCGGTACGAATTTGCGGCTGTTGCTCGCCAATATCGGCATTACCCATGTGGTATGCGCGGGCATCTTCACCGATCAATGCGTAGCCTCCACCGTACGCTCGCTGGCCGATGAGAGCTTCGAGGTGATTGTGGTCGAAGATGGCTGCGCTGCGGGCGACCACGCGCTGCATGTGCAAGAGCTAACCATCATGAACATGATCTATTGCCAGGTGATGAGCGGCGCGGAGCTACTGGGCTACCTGCCCGGCTGAATTTGATCCCGATCAAGGCCCCGGGCAGCGGCGCGGCCTAGCCTGCGCCCATGTTGAAGGATCTTCCTCTCGGGCGCGTCTATCAGCACATAGAGCCAGGGCCGGTCACGCTGCTCAGCACGCAGGCAACAGGCAAAAAGCCGAATGTGATGACGATGTCCTGGCACATGATGCTGGATTTCGAGCCGCCTTATATTGGGTGCGTGGTGGGGGCGGCGAATCATTCCTTCGCCACGCTGCGCCGCACGGGCGAATGTGTTATCGCCATACCTCCTGCCGAGTTAGCTGAAGTGGTGACCAAAATCGGAAATTGTTCCGGGCGGGATACTGATAAATTCGCCGTCTTTCCACTCACCCCCCTGCCCGCACGCCATGTCGCCCCGCCTTTGGTTGGCGAGTGCATCATCAATTTAGAGTGCGAGGTGCGCGACACCTATATGGTGAACCGTTACAATATGTTTGTTCTGGAATGTGTGAGAGCCTGGGAGAACCCGAAGCTGGCCCAGGCCAAGACGCTCCACCACCAGGGCTATGGGCGCTTCACCCTGGATGGCGAGGTGATAAAGGTAAAATCGAAAATGCGTTAGACTGAGCCTCAGTCTAGCCTGGGGATCAACCCGCTGGCCTCGGCCACGGCACGGCTGGCGGCAATCGACTCGCTCACCATAAGTGCCGCCGCCAGGGCGCGCCTGCCCGCCTCGGCATCCACCGCCACGGGCGCGCCATCCAGGCACGAGGCGAAAAACGCCTCATGCTCAGCAGCCAGGGCGTCATGGTCTTGCCAACCAGCCTGCTCCACCCCGAATTCATCGAACCCCGGCAATTTGGTGCCGATGCCGCGCCCGACCAGGGTGAGCTTGCGGGCGGAGAAATCAACAGTAAGATAGCCGGTTTGCGAGAAAATACGCATCTTACGCTCGGTTTTTAGCGAAATGCGGCTGGCGGTGATGGTCGCCACGGCACCGTTCGCAAAGCGGATTCGCGCATTGGCGATGTCGTCATGCACGCTGGCCACGGGGGCGCCCACGGCATCCACACTCACTACATCAGAGTCGGTGAGGGCCAGGATCAGGTCCAGATCGTGGATCATCAGGTCGAGGATCACCGATACATCGGTGCCGCGTGGCTTGAAGGGGGCGATTCGCACAGCCTCGATGTAAAGCGGCTTGCCCATGCGCTGGGCCACTGCGCCGTGCGCTGCCGAGAAGCGCTCCAAATGCCCCACTTGCAGAACCAGCCCGGCGGCGCGGGCCAGGGCGGCCAGCTCCGTGGCTTGGTCCAGCGTGGCGGAGATGGGTTTTTCCACCAGCACATGCTTGCCTGCCTTCAGGGCACGGGCGGCCAAATCGTAATGGAATTCCGCCGGGGCGGCGATAATAACAGCCTGGGCCACCTCCAAAATTTCATCCACGCTTTTTACCGGGCAGCCTGCTTCCCAGGCCACCGTCTTGGCGCGCTCGGGGTTGGTATCGGCCAGCCCCACCAGCCTGGCCCGGCTGGCCGCGGCCAGTTTCAACGCGTGGTAACGGCCAAAATGCCCGGCCCCGATCAGGCCCACCTGCAGACGTTCGCTCATACTTCCCCACTATGCTGCTCCGGGGTTGCGCGCAACGCTTCTCCCGGCCATACCGCTGGCGGATTTACCAATATGCGCCGGGAGACGCCGTGCTTTATTTCAGCCGCCTGAAAACCTTTGGCATTCTGCTGCTGTGCGGGCTGGGGCTGTTGCTGAGCCTGCCCAACCTCACCCCCCGGCCTGGCTGGTGGCCGCAAGCCGCGCCCTGGCCGCAAGTGCATCTGGGGCTGGACCTTTCTGGCGGTTCTTACCTTTTGCTGCAACTCGACACCGGCGCCATTACCCAGCAGGATTTGAACACGCTTGTGGACCAGACGCGCCAGACATTGCTGGGCGCCAAGCTGGGCTATACCGGGCTGCGGGCCGACCCGGCCAATAACAGGGTGCTGGTGCATCCGCTGGAGGGCCAAGCCACCCAAGCCATGCAGGCGCTAAACAAGCTTGTAACCTACGCGCCGGGGGCCAGCTCTCCCTCTGTTGCGGTGAGCACGCTGCCTGACGGCACCATTGCCATCACCATTCCGCCCGCAACAAGGGCCGAGCGTGTCTCCCAGGCCGTGACGCAGGCCATCACCATCATCCAGCGCCGTATTGACGGCTCTGGCGTGCTCAACCCCTCCATCGCGCGCCAGGGGAAGGATCAGATCGTCGTGCAGCTTCCCGGCATCTCGGACCCCGGGCGGGTGAAGACGCTGATTGGTACAACGGCGCATATGACCTTCCAGCTTGTGGACACCAACGCGGTGCCCGGCCAGCCCTTGCCTTTGGGCGATGAAGAGCTGCCCTTCGCCAATAACCCCAAGGAGAGTCTGCCGGTACTCTCCACCGTGGCGGTGGACGGCGCCAACCTGGAAAATGCCCAGGCCAGCACCGACCCGCAGAGCGGGCAATGGGTGGTGAATTTCACCTTCAACTCGCTGGGGGCGCGCGAATTCGCTGATGTAACAACCGCGAATGTCGGCAAGCCCTTCGCCATCGTGCTGGATGGCAAGATCATCGAGGCGCCGAATATCCGCGAGCCTATTACCGGCGGCGCGGGCCAGATTTCTGGCGGCTTTACCGCGCAATCGGCCACCGACCTGGCGCTGCTTCTGCGCGCCGGCGCCCTGCCTGCGCCTTTGAACATTGTGGAGGAGCAGAGCGTGGGGCCTCAGCTGGGGGCTGACGCCATCCGCGCCGGTGCGCTCTCTCTGGCCGTTGGCTTTGGTCTGGTGCTGGTATTCATGGCTACATTCTACGGGCTGTTCGGCTGGTTCGCGAATGTCGCGCTGGTTGTGAACCTCGTTCTCATGCTCGGCATTCTCTCGGTCATGGGCGCCACGCTCACCCTGCCCGGCATGGCGGGTATTTTGCTCACGCTCGGCATGGCGGTGGATGCCAACATCCTCATCAACGAGCGTGTGCGCGAAGAGGTGAAGAACGGGCGCAAGGCGCTGGCGGCTTTGGAGGCCGGGTATAAGCGCGCCTACGGCACCATCTTCGACTCAAACGTGACGACGCTGCTCGCGCATATCACGCTGTTCATCTTCGGCTCGCCGCCGGTGCGCGGCTTTGCCGTTACCATCTGCGCCGGCATTGTCACCTCGCTGTTCACCGCAACCGTGCTGGTGCGCCTGCTTACCTCGCGCTGGTATGCGGCGCGCCGTCCTGCTTCCCTTCCCGTCTGAGGCGTAAAAATGTTCGCAAAACCGCTCTTCCGCTTCGTCCCGGACGGGACACGCATCCGCTTCATGAATGGGCGTTTCGCCGGGCTTGGCCTCTCGGCGGTGCTGTCCATCGGATCGCTCATCCTGTTCTTCCACCCAGGGCTAAATATGGGGCTGGATTTCCGCGGCGGCGTGGTGCTGCAGGTGCAAACGCCGCAGGCCGCCGACTTTCCGGCCTTGCGCGGCGCGCTGGCCAATGCCGGGCTGAATGATGCCGCTCTACAGGCGTTCGGCAAGGGCAAGAATGGCGTGCTGATAAGCCTGGAGAGCCGCAGCAACGCGGCGCAGACGCAGACCGCCATCAACGAGGCCATATCTGCGCTGGACAAGGCAGCGCCCGGAAGCAAGATTCTCTCCACGCAGGCCATCGGCGCCTCGGTGAGCGATACTTTGTTCACGCAGGGCCTGGAAGCACTTGGCCTCAGCTTCGTGATGATCCTGGTCTATATCTGGTTCCGCTTTGAATGGCAGTTTGCCGCCGGTGCGGTGGCCACGCTGCTGCTGGATACGACCAAGACCATCGGCTTCATGGTGCTCACGCGCATCCCGTTCGACCTTGTGACCATTGCCGCCATTCTCACCATCATCGGCTATTCCACCAACGACAAGGTGGTGGTGTATGACCGCGTGCGCGAAAATTTGCGCAAATATAAAACCATGCCGTTGCGCGAGTTGATCGATCTTTCGATCAACGAGACGCTCAACCGTACCCTTGGCACGTCCGGCACCGTGTTCCTGGCCGCGCTGCCATTGGCCCTGTTCGGCGGCTCGGCGCTTTCAGGTTTTGCCTGGATCATGCTGTTCGGCATCGTGGTCGGCACCTCGTCCTCTATCTTCATAGCGGCACCGATCTTGCTGTTTTTGGGTGAGAAACGGCTGCGCCGGGCCAATGTGCCCGTGAAAAAATGATTCCACCCCAGCCTTGCGGCTTAAGGTAGAAATTCTGGTTCTTCAGGAGCGTTTTAGTAATTTTTTGGACATGAGATGATTTTTTGATCGTCATTTTGTTAATAATCTGCTAACACTTCGCCCCGGACGGGAATATCCCATAACCGCGTGGTGATTAGCATGCCTCAAAATGAGCCTGACCCGGCGCTTTTGGCCGCGATGCGGCTTTGCTACCAGCCCATTATCAATCTGGCGGATGGGCGGACCGACCATGCCGAGGTGCTGCTCCGCAGCGCCGGCGCGGATGGTGAGTTGCACGGGCCGGAAGATTTTTTGAGCATCATGAGCAGCCACGGCCTGGCTTTGCCATTCACTCTCGCCATCATGCGGCGCGCCCTCGCCGAATACCACGCGTATCGTTTCAGTGCCGCCAACCTGCCTTTGGCCTTTAACCTGCCGCTGGATGCCATGCTGCACCCTGAGCTGGGACAGGAAATTATATCGCTCTGCAACGCTACTGGGATTGCGCCCAGCCGCATCCGCTTCGAGCTTACGGAAACCACCCCGGTGGAAGACTTCACCGCTGCCGCCGCGAGCATCATCAGCTTACACCAAGCCGGACATCATATCGCGCTGGATGATGTCTCGCCCGGCATGCCCTATCTCACGGCCTTAATGTCTCTGCCGGTGAGTGCCATAAAGTTTAGCAACACGCTTGTGGCCAGTACGGACGCCCTGCCCTTCATTCGCGCCACAACCGCACTGGCCGCCGCGCACCGGCTACACATAATTGCCGAAGGTATTGAGACGCAGGCACAGCTCGCTGCCATGCAGAAGGCCGGGGTCACGCATGGTCAGGGTTATCTTTTCTCCCACCCTCTGCCGGCAAGCACCCTCGGCCACACACTGCATAGCGCGGCCTGAGGGCGGTACTTCAGGCCGCGCAGCGCAAGGCGAAGCGCCGCCGCGTATCGGCGCGGCTTTGGTCTATGGTGTCTTGTGTCACGCCCGGCGGCAGCGGGCCAACCGGGCGCGGCGGCAGGCTGGCAATATCGGGGTGAAGATTGGGGTCTGGCTCATTCTCCACTACAACACCTTCCGCCTTCAGCTTGAGCATATGCGCGAGCACATTGCGTGTAGCCGCGACTTTGAGAGCTGGATCGGATTTGGCATAAAGCTCGGCCGCCAAGGCCGCCACGGACCAGCCTTGCTCCCGCAGCGCGGCGAGAATAGAATCTTCGCGCTTCTGGCGGTGGGCAAGAAGCTGGGCGGCAAGGCTCTGCGGTTTTGGCAGTGCCGGCCCGTGGCCGGGCAAATAAAACGCATCGTCCCGGGCAATAACTTTCTCTAACGAGCGGTAATAGGCAAGCATATCGCCGCTGGGCGGGCTGACGACGGAGGAGGACCAGGACATGACATGGTCGCCGGAGAAAAGGACTTTACGGCCGTCTGGCAAAATATGCTGATAGCAGAGATGATCCGGCGCGTGGCCGGGTGTGTGTACGGCGGTAAGCCCGGCAAGCTCGCTATTGTCGAACAAGGCAATGTCAGCAGTGTAATTTTCCAGCCCGGATTTATGGAAGGCGGCGATAGGCGCGCCCGTTGCCTGCTGCAGCGCCGGGGCAGCGCCCATATGGTCGTAATGGGAATGGGTAAGCACAATCCGCGTGACCGGCTTGCCACCCGCA
>JAKBCX010000030.1 GCA_021807465.1 Pseudomonadota bacterium
CGGGAGCACGGTGCGCCTCTCGGCCGAGGGGTTCGACGCGAAGGAGGCGCTCGACGCCATTGCCGCCCTCATCGAGGCCGGCTTTCATGAAACAGACTGAGCCTGAGCAGCGTTTTACAGGCCACCCGGTAGCGCCGGGCATTGGCATCGGCCCGGTACACGAGGCCGCTGAACCGGAATTAGCCATCGCCGCCAGGCAGATTTCCACCAGCGAGGTGGAGACCGAACTTGCCCGGCTGGACGAGGCGCTGGAGCGCTCACGCAAGCAACTGCACAAGCTGAAGCACAGGCTGGCCGCCCTGCCTGAAAACTCGCAGGACGAGCTGGCGCCGCTGATGGACATGTATTTGCACATGCTAAGCTCGGCCCGGCTGCTGAAAGGTGTGCGCCAGCATATAGAAATTGAACTGCTCTGCGCCGAGGCGGCGGTGCAGACCGAAACAGAGCGCCAGGCCGATGTGATTATGGCACAGCAGGAAACCGACAAGGCCGGGCGCCTGCGCCGCGCCGAGGAGGTGCGCGAGCTGGGGCGGCGTGTAATGCGCAACCTCACCCGCCAGCCCTTCCGCAATTTCACCGCCCTGCCCGCCGGCAGTATTCTGGCCGCCGAGGCATTGCGCCCGGCCGATGCCGCGCTGATACAACCGGAACGTTTTGCCGGAGTATTCACCACGGAAGGCGGCACGGAAGGGCATACGGCGGTAATGCTGCGCGCGCTCGGCCTGCCCTCGGTACTGGGGGCGGAAGGCGCGCTGGATGGCATCAAACCCGGCACGCTCAGCATTATAGACGGCGATACGGGCGAGATAATCTTCAACCCCAGCCGCGCCAGCATGGATGCGGCCCGCAAAAAGCTGGCGGCACAGACGCGCGCCAAACGGGCCTTTGCGCAGCTGGCGCACCTGCCAGCCGTAACCCGCGACGGCACGGCGGTGGAGTTGCAGGCGAATTTGGAATTGCCGCTGGAATTGCCAATGATCGCGCAATCCGGCGCGCATGGAATCGGGCTGCTGCGCTCGGAATTTATTTTCATGAACCGCGAGACGCTGCCGGACGAGGATACCCAGGCGCGCATCTACAGCACCGTTATAGAGGCCATGGAAGGCGAGCCGGTGACAATCCGCGTGCTGGATTGGGGGTCCGACAAAGAGGTGGAGGCGCTATCACGTTTTCTGCCAGACGAACTGGAACCAAACCCGGCGCTTGGTATGCGCGGCATCCGGTTATTACTGCGCCATAAGGAGCTTTTCGAAACACAGCTTGCCGCCATTATCCGCGCCGCGGCGCTGGGGCCGGTGCGGATATTGCTGCCCATGGTGAGCCTAGCCGCAGAAGTGGTGGAAGCCCGGGCCTGCCTGGCGCGCGTATGGCGGCGGCTGAAGCGGCGCAAGGGCATTGCCTTGCCGGAATCTCCTCCGCCACTGGGCATTATGGTGGAAACACCCGCCGCCGCCCTGGCCGCGCCGATTCTGGCAAAATACGCGGATTTCTTCTCCATCGGCACAAATGACCTGACCATGTACACGCTGGCCGCCGACCGGGCTTTACCGCCCGGCATGGGGCTTTACGACCCGCTGGCGCCCGCCGTGCTGCGGCTGATCCATCTAACCGCGAGCTTTGCCAAGGCGGCCGGGATACCTGTTTCGCTCTGCGGTGAACTGGCCAGCCGGCCACAAGCCGTGCCGCTGTTAATGGGGCTGGGAATCCGGCAATTCTCGATGCATGGCAACGCCGTTCCGCGTGTTAAACAAGCTATCCGCGCCGCCGCGCTGGCGGCGTGCGAGGCACTGGCGGAAAAAGCCTTGGTTGCGGAAAGTGCCGATGAGGTACGGAAACTTGTCGAAGATTCACTTAAATAACAATCAAACCGCCTTGCCCGCCGCGTGGCCGCTGGCCCAGGCCCATTGGAAGTTATAGCCGCCAAGCCAGCCTGTTACATCCACCGCCTCGCCAATGAAGAACAGGCCGGGCACGTTTTTGGCGCCGCATGTCTTGGAATCCAGCCCCTCCGTATCCACGCCGCCAGCGGTAACCTCGGCTTTCACGAAGCCCTCATTGCCTGTGGGCGTTAGCGGATAGGCATTCAGCCTAGCGCCCAGGGCGCGCAGGGTTTTATCCGGCAGCTCCGCCATGCGGCCCGCATTGGCAAAATGCGCGGCAAGGCGCGCGGGCAGGTATTCGGCGAGGATGGTTTTCAACTCCGCTTTCGGGCGGCGTGTTTTGGCGTCCGGCAAGGCGGCATCCAGCCTTGTGGACGGGCAGAAATCGGCCATGAAGCCTTGGCCGGGGGCAAGGTAAGAGGAGATTTGCAGCACCGCCGGGCCGGAGAGGCCGCGATGGGTGAAAAGCAGGTTTTCGGCAAAACCGCGCTTGCCCGCCTGCACGCGCGCCGCGACCGAAACACCGGCGAGGGGCTGCATCCAGGCCAGGTCCTCGCCGGAAAAAGTCAACGGCACCAGCGCCGGGCGGGGCGGAATGATTTTCAGGCCGAATCGCTTCGCCACCTCATACGCAAACCCCGTGGCGCCGAGCTTGGGGATGGACAGCCCGCCCGTGGCCACCACCAGAGCGGGGGCCGCGAACATGCCCCGTGTCGTTTCTACCCGAAAACAATCGTCATGGACGATATTTTGCACGCGGGCATTCAGGCGCATATCCGTCCCCGCCGCCCGGGCCAGGAGCAGATCGAGAATCTGCCGGGCAGAGTCATCGCAAAAAAGCTGGCCAAGGGTTTTCTCATGCCAGGCAATGCCGGCCTGCTCCACCAGGGCCAGAAAATCAACCGGGGTGAACTGGGCCAAGGCGGATTTGCAGAAATGCGGGTTGGCAGAAAGAAAATTAGCCGCTGAAACATCGCGGTTAGTGAAATTGCAGCGTCCGCCGCCGGAAATAAGAATTTTACGGCCCGCCTCGGCGCCATGCTCCAGCACCAGCACGCGCTTGCCCCGCGCTACGGCAGTACCCGCGCAAAACAGCCCGGCGGCACCCGCGCCGACAATAATAACGTCGTATGTTTGCTCCATGCGCGCGCTTCTACCGCCCCGCCCCAGCCAAGGCCAGGAACTGGCGTATGGCGGGGGAATGTTCGGCATGGCGGCAGGCCAGCAGCAACTCCGATTGCAGCGCCATGCCCGCCACGGGGCGCAGCGCCACACCGGGCAAAGCAAGGTTGCGCGCGCTCTCTGGCACCAGCGCTGCGCCCAGGCCGGAGGCAACGGCTGTGAGGACGGTAAGGAAGTCGCGTACCGGCGGCAGGATGGGCGGGGTAAAGCCCCCTTTCTCACCCAGCGCGCGCAGGCGGAGCAGAAAACCCGCTTCCTCGCCAAAATAGGGAAGGATGAACTTATGCCCGGCAAGGTCCGTTGGCATGAGCGCGGGCTTTTCCGTCAGTGCATCGCCTTCCGGCAGGGCAATCAGCAACGCATCGCGCGCCAGGCTGCGGACGCGTACCTCTACCGGGTAGGCGGCGCGGCCGCGCAAAAAGCCAATATCGAGCCGCCCTGCGGCAAGCTCCTCCAACTGCCGGGGGGTTTCCATCTCGCGCAGATGCACCTCTACCCCCGGCGCGGCTTGGCGGTAGCGGCGCACACAGGCAGCCACCAGCCCGGCCCAGGCGGCGGAGGCCACAAACCCTATTTCCAGCCGCCCGGCCTCGCCCCGCGCCGCGCGCCGGCCCAGGGTTTCGCCACGCTCCGCCTGGCGCAGAATCGCCTTGGCCTCGGGCAGAAACAGCGCCCCGGTGGAGGTGAGAGAAACAGTGGAGCGCTTGGAACGATTGAATAATTTGCCGCCCAGCGAGGCCTCCAGCCCCGCGATGAGGCGGGAGACCCCGGATTGGGTGGTGCCGAGCCTGTCCGCCGCGCGGGCGAAATGGCGTTCCTCGGCGAGGATTTCAAAGCAGCGGAGCTGGCGCAGTTCCATACATGCAGTTTAATCCTAATTATGCATTAAACCAGTATTTTTAATCTAATTGCCTGGAACGCGCTTTTGCGCGAGAAGAAGCCGGAAATGAGGAGAAGCTGACATGGCCAAAGGCAAAATGGCGTCTTTCGACTGGGCGGACGCGCTGCGTCTTGAAGACTGCTTGAACGAGGAAGAACGCGCCATACGCGACGCCGCCCATGCCTATGCCCAGGGCAAGCTGCAACCGCGTGTGCTGAAAGCCTACCGCGAGGAAAAATTCGACCGCGAGATTATGAACGAGCTGGGCGAGCTGGGCTTCCTGGGTGCCACGCTCTCCACCCATGGCTGCGCCGATGTGTCCTACGTGGCATACGGGCTGATCGCGCGGGAGGTAGAGCGTGTGGATAGCGGCTACCGCTCGGCATTTTCCGTGCAGTCCAGCCTGGGCATGTACCCGATTTATGCCTTTGGTCAGCAGGCTCTGAAGGACCGGCTTCTGCCCAAGCTGCGTACCGGCGAATATGTGGGCTGTTTCGGCCTGACGGAGCCGGATGCGGGGTCTGACCCAGCCTCGATGCGCACACATGCGAAGAAGGTGGATGGTGGCTATCTGCTCTCCGGCTCCAAGACCTGGATTACCAACGCGCCGATTGCCGATGTGTGCGTGGTGTGGGCCAAGGACGAGGCCGGGGATATTCGCGGTTTTGTTATCGAGCGCGGGGCCAAAGGGCTGGAAACGCCGAAGATCGAGGGTAAGCTCAGCCTGCGCGCCTCCATCACCGGCATGATCATGATGGACGAGGTTTTCGTGCCCGATGAGGCAGTGCTGGAGATCAAGGGCCTGCGCGGGCCGTTCTCCTGCCTCAATAACGCCCGCTACGGCATTGCCTGGGGCGCGCTGGGGGCGGCGGAATTCTGCTTCCATGCCGCGCGTGAATACACGCTGGGGCGCAAGATGTTCGGCCGCCCGCTGGCCAATACCCAGCTCGTGCAGAAGAAACTCGCCGATATGCTCACCGAGATCACGCTTGGGCTGCATGGCGTGCTGCAACTGGGCCGGCTGATGGATGCGGGACAGGCCTCGCCGGAAATGATTTCTCTGCTCAAGCGGAATAATTGTGGCAAGGCGCTGGATATTGCCCGCGTTGCGCGTGATATGCATGGCGGCAACGGTATTTCCGACGAGTACCATGTAATGCGCCACATGGTGAATCTGGAGACTGTGAATACCTATGAGGGCGCGCATGACGTGCATGCGCTCATCCTGGGCCGGGCGATTACGGGGCTGGCTGCATTCTAACTGCTTTCGATGATCGCCAGCGTATGCTTGGCGATCATCGCCTCCTCATTCGTGGGAATCACGAACACGGTTACATCGGATGAAGGGAGGGAGATGATCTGGGCGTTGGCGCGGTTGGCCGCTTCGTCCAGGCTCACGCCAATCCATTCCAGCTCTTCCAGCACGCGCGCGCGTATCTGCCAGGCATTTTCGCCAATGCCGCCGCAGAACACGATGGCGTCCAGCCCTTGCAGCGCCGCCGCCAGCCCGCCACATTCGCGGCGGATGCGGAACACGAAATAATCAATCGCCTCGCGCGCGGGCTGCGTATCCGCCGCCAGCAGCATCCGCATATCGCCGGAGATGCCCGAGAGGCCTTTCAAGCCGGATTCGTTATAAAGCAGATGCGTGATGGCATCCGGCGTCATGCCCTTTTCCTGGAGCAGGTACAGCACCACACCTGGGTCAAGCTGGCCGCAGCGCGTGCCCATGGGCAGGCCATCCACCGCGGTGAAGCCCATCGAGCTGGCGATGGAGCGGCCATCGCGTATGGCGCACATGGAAGCGCCATTGCCCAGATGCGCCACCACCACGCGCCCTGCGGCGTGGCGCGGGGCAATCTCGCGCAGGCGGTGGCAGATATATTCGTAGGAAAGGCCATGGAATCCGTAACGGCGCACGCCTTCATCGTACAAGGCGCGGGGCAGCGCGAATGTGTCGTTTACAAACGGATGCGAGCGGTGGAACGAGGTGTCGAAACACGCCACCTGCCGCACATGCGGCCAAGCCGTCTGGGCGGCGAGAATACCGGCAATGTTGTGCGGCTCATGCAAGGGCGCCAGCGGGGTAAGGGTGTTTAGGTAGGCCAGTACCTCATCCGTAACCAGCACGGGGGTGCTGTAACGCAGCCCGCCATGCACAACGCGGTGCCCGGCGGCAATAACATCGGCATTGGGGAAGCTGGCCTTGCGCCAGGCCAGCACTCGGTGCAGCGCGTCCTCGTGAAAGCCCGGCCCCGCCTGCGTCCAGTTTTCCTCGAAGGTTACAGCGCCATCAGTGCCACGCACACGCATATGCCGGTCCTCGCCCTGGCGCTCCACCAGCCCCATCGCCAGGGCCTGCGGCTCGCCATGGTCCAGCGAGAAAAGCGCGAATTTAATGGAGGAGGAGCCTGCATTCAGCGTCACCACATGCGTCATGGCCAGCCTTTCCTGAATATGTGCCCGCCCGCACCATGCCATGGCACGGGCATCATTGGCACCATATCTCTTGCCTCATAGGGCGCTGGCTATGATTTTGAACAAATCCGCGGGCAAAGTGCCGCCAAGCAGCTTATTGGTGGGAGAATTATTATCATTACCCATCCATACGGCGATAATGTCCCCTTTGGCGTAGCCCACAAACCAGGCATCGCGGTAATCCTGCGTCGTGCCTGTTTTACCGGCGGTATAAACACCGGGGATGAAGGCCGCCGTGCCCGTGCCGCCTGTAACCACCGCGCGCATCATGCCCGCCACCGCCTGGGCCTGCGCGGCGGGCACCACCGGCACGGGGGCGGTAATGGCGGCGGGAGCGCCGTTAATGGCGGCAACGCCATAAGGCGTAACCCGGTAGCCGCCATTGAAGAAGGTGGCGTAGGCCCCTGCCAGTTGCAGCACACCCACGCCGCCCGTGCCTAGCGCCATTGTGGCGTCGTTGGGGAAATGGTCGTTAAGGCCGAGCTGTTGCGCCATGGCGATAACGCGGCGCGGGCCGCCGGCGCGCAGCAATATGCGGATGGCGGCGGTGTTCATGGAATCCGCCAGCGCCTCGGTCATGGTTACATTGCCGCGGTACGTGGCCTCGTAATCATGCGGGTGGTAGCCGTGCAGGTAGAGCGGGCCGTCGAACACGATACTATCCGGCGTCATGCCCGCGCGCAGACCCGCAAGCCAGACAATGGGCTTGATGGCCGAGCCGGTCTGGCGGCGGGCGAGCGTGGCGCGGTTATAGCCCTCGCGGTCGCCCGCCCCGCCGATGAGCGCGCGTACCGCCCCCGTGCGCGCATCAACCACCGCAACGGCCCCCTGAGCGACGCGGAAAGCCGGGCCTTTGGTGGCGATGATATTATCCAGCGCCGCCTGAGCCGTGTGCTGCAGCGCGGCGTTCATGGTGGTGGAGAGGGTGATGTCCTCGCCTTCGGGAATATTCTCGCCCTGCTGCTGCATAACCCACAAGGCGAACCAGGATGTACGCGAGATGGGCTGGGTGGCGTTGGCAAGTTGCGCCTCGGCGGCGCTGGCTTCGTCCGGCGTTATGGCGCGGGTCTCCACCATGGCATTCAGCACCTCGGTGGCCCGGGCGGCGGAGGCTTGCGGGTTGGCCAGCGGGTTGAGGCCGGACGGCGCCTTGGGCAGGCCAGCCAATATGGCTGCCTGGGCCAGGGTAAGCTGCGTGGCGGGCACGCCGAAATAGAGCCGGGCCGCGGCATCCACACCATAAGCCCCTTCGCCCAGATAGACGCGGTTGAGATAGATGCCGAGAATATCGTTGCGGCTGTAATGGTGCGCGAGCCAGATGGCGAGAAACGCCTCCTGCACCTTGCGCCGTATTGTGCGCTCATTACCCAGGAACAGGGTTTTGGCCACTTGCTGGGTGAGCGTGGAGCCGCCCTGCACCACATGGCGATGGATAAGGTCGGCCCCCAAGGCGCGGGCAATACCCACAATGTCGAACGGGCCATGCTGGTAGAAGCGCTTATCCTCGATGGCGATAAAGGCGGCGGGAACGTAAGTTGGCAGGTTTTGCGGCAGCACCACACGCCCCGCCACATCGCCAAACCGCGCCACAAGCTGGCCAGCGGGGTCGCGCAGCAAAATGGCCGGGCGGCGCGGCGTGGTAATGGCGGTATCGGGGTTGGGCAGATTCCAGGTGAACCAGAGCGCCACCAGCCCAACAGCCAGCCCGCCCCAGATGGCGCCAATAAGTGCCAGCCGCGCGCCCGCCCAAACCATCCGCCCGGCACGCCGCAGCCGGGGCGGCAAGGGCGGAATCATGGCCGCCAGCCGGGGCGGCGCCTTGGGTTTTGCCTTGGCCCTGGCTTTGGGCTGAACACCCGCCTTGGGCGCGGGTTTGGGGGATGCAGCCTGGCTTGCGGGGCGTGCGGATGGGCGGCGGGCCATGCCGGATAGCTGCCCGCAAGCGCCGTGAGCGGTCAACGGCTTATTGCCCACCCCATGCTGTCCGGGGTAGGGGGAGAGCATAAGCGGGTGTGGCGGAATGGTAGACGCACCGGACTTAAAATCCGTTGGGACATAGTCCTGTGGGGGTTCGAGTCCCCCCACCCGCACCAAACAACCTATCGGCGCAAAAAGCCTAACAGCCCCTTGCCGGAACCTCCCCTGAGTTAGATAGTATTGACGATCAACGCCGGCCAGCATAGGCGGCGGACAGGAGTTTCTAGGAGGAAATGATGCTGAATCTCGATGGCCTGGGATATAAAGGCAAGACTTGTGTGGTCACGGGCGGCGCCTCGGGCATGGGTGAACAAGTGGCCCGCATTCTGGGCGAGCTGGGCGCCGTTGTGCATATTGTCGATATACGCGAGCCAAAAATTCCCAATGCCGGGTTCCATCAATGCGACCTGTCGGACTTCGCCGCCGTGCGCGCAACGGCTGAAAAGCTGCACGCGGTGGCGCCGATTCATTTCCTCTTCCCCTGCGCCGGCCTGCCGCCGGAGGTAAAGGGCGCGCTGTATTGCATGAAAGTAAACTACCTGGGCACGCGCCATTTTGTGGAAAACCTGCTTCCCGCCCTGGCCGATGGCGCTAGCATCGCGCTCATCTCCTCCGACGCCGCGCTGGGCTGGCAGAAGAATTTGGGCCAGAGCCTGCAAATGCTGGCCATTTCCGACCCCGAAATGGCGCTGGCCTGGGTGGAGGAAGACCCCGCCAACCGCCTGCGCGATGGCTATACATCCTCGAAG
>JAKBCX010000031.1 GCA_021807465.1 Pseudomonadota bacterium
TTCCGATCTCGCCCAGGCCGCCCGGCTCGGCGGCGTCCATGACATCAGCGCGGCCGACGACACCAGAGAGCGGGAAGCCGCCGGCGAGCGACTTGGCGATGGTCATGAGGTCGGGTTTCACCACGGAATGCTCGATGGCGAACATCTTGCCGGTGCGGGCAAAGCCGGTCTGCACCTCGTCGATGATGAGCAGGATGCCGTGTTCGTCACAGATTTTGCGCAGGCCGGTGAGCAGTTCTTCGGGCGCCTGCAGGAACCCGCCTTCGCCCTGCACCGGCTCGAGCGCGATGGCGGCAACGCGCGACGGTTCAATGTCGGCGCGGAACAGCATATCGATATAACGCAGGCTCTCCTGCACCGTGACGCCAAACGTGTGGTGCGGGAAGGGAACGTGGAAGACTTCCGACGGCAGGGGGGCGAACTTCTTCTTGTACGGCAGCACCTTTCCCGTCATCGCCATGGTGAGGAGGGTACGGCCGTGATAGCCGCCGGCGAAGGTGATGACGCCGGAGCGGCCCGTGGCGGCGCGCGCCAGCTTCACCGCATTCTCAAGCGCCTCGGCGCCGGTGGTGAAGAAGATGGTCTTGGCAGGCCCCTCGATGGGCGCGATGGCATTTAGCCGTTCGGCGAGGGCGATGTAGCTCTCATAGGGCGCAACCTGAAAGCAGGTATGGGAGAAATGGGAAAGCTGTTCGGCGACCGCCGCCATCACCTTGGGGTGGCGGTGGCCGGTGTTTAGAACGGCGATGCCGCCCGCGAAGTCGATATATTTCTTGCCGTCAGCGTCCCATAACGTGGCATTTTCAGCGTGGGTTGCGAAAATGGGATGGGTATTGGAAACGCCACGGGGGACGGCTGCCGTGCGCCGTGCCATTAGTTCAGAATTTTTGCTCATCCGGGGTGACTCCTAAAATAATAAACACACGCATTACTCATTTGTGCGAGACTGTAAACGCGGGGGCGGAGATGGCTGCCTTGATCTATTTTAACGCTGGGAAAATACGGAGCTGCGCCGCACGAAGCCAGCCTCGCTGGGCGGTGGGGTGTTGGTTATGTTAATCGCATTGACCTTGGCCGATACTGGCCCGCGGCGGCATAGATTAACGCATTGATCGACTGCACCGTCCTCGCCGCAGATGACGGCCTCGACCGTATCGTGGTCCATGTTACGGACCCACCCCGCGAGGCCCAGCCGTGTGGCTTTGTGTGCCAGCCAGTCCCGGAAGCCGACGCCCTGGACGTGCCCGGTAATGAGGAGATGCTGACTTTTCATGTGCCGCAGAACTCCATGAAACGGGCGCTGAAGCTGACATCTTGGATGATTTTGGCCCGCCGCTTAACGGCTTCATCGTCGGCGCCCCAATGGTCTTCCTGCCACAGCTCATCGAGGAAGGCTGCTTTGCAGGCGGCTTCGGCGGAGAGGGCCTTGGCGGCGAGGGCGAGGCTGAGGACAAAGCTGCCCAGAGCGGGAATGACGACGCCAAGCGCCGCGATGGTGTAGTCGTTTTGGGCGGATAGGATGCCGCGCAGCGTTGCGGCAGCTTTTGGGGGCTGGTTGATGGGAATGAGGCCTGCCGTGCATTGCAGATCTAGTCCGTAAACGGCCTTGGCCCAGAGCAGCCATTCATCCCATACCTTGTTCTGCCTGGCCACGAGTGGAGCTGGGCCATCCGCGCGGTAGCAAAGCAGGTCGTTCATGCCGTAAGCGGCCAATTGGCCAATAATATCGTCCCGGTGCAGAGCCACGCGTTCCTGCGCCGTGCTGGCCAGGCGGGTGAAGGGCAGGTTTTCGGGAGAGAAATCCTGGGGGGCATCCGCCCATTCCTTGGCGATGGCATCGGCCAGGGATTGAAATGGGACGGTAAGGGGAGCGCCGCTGGGCAGCTTCACCGGGCGGCCATCAAGCTCGACGCTGAAGGTAGCGCCGTTGCGGAGGGTTTGGGTGTTTGTCCAGAAGCGTTTCATGGCGCCGTCAACAAGGAGTTCAGCAGGTTTTTGGGGGCGCTGGCATTGGTTGGCGCCATGGGGCTGGGGGCAGTGGTGGCCTGCGGTGGCGGGGCGGGTCCCGCTTGCCCAAGCCGCGCGGCGGTCAAGATTGCGGGACATATATCCGGACGCTGTGTGGCGCTGGTTTGCTGTGGTTGAGGCAGAGAGGCGGGAACGCGTGTCCAGACGGGGTGCGCGAAGTGGCCACCTAGCTGGACCGCCGCGCCATCGGCCGGTTGTATTGAGAGGGCATAGATTTCCTGACCCAAATTAAGGCGGCCTGTGCCTTGCATTAAAAGCTGCCCGGAATCGATACCGAAGCTTTTCAAGGTGACAACGCCTTGGCTGGCATCCATCAGTACGCCGAAGCAGCGCACCGTAACGGGGGAAGTCGTGAGCGGGGGGATGCCGGCTGTTTGCAAGGCTGTCCCAAAGGCGCGGTTGAGCAGGCTCGCATCCAGCCTAGCATTCACCGACGCCACGCCGAGCTGGCCGCTGAGGTTCGTAGCCATTTGCCGAAGGTTGCTGCCTTGGCTCGTGGCAGAGAGTTGTATTTGAGCATTGCCCTCGGCTTGCCCTTGCAGGTTGAGAGCCTTTACCAGCGGGCCAAGAGCCAGGGCCGGAGCCTTGATGGACAGGCTTTCGGCGGGGGGTGTTTGCGCTCCGTTGAGCGTGGCGCTGGCAGATATGTTGCCGCCAGGGATTTCGCCGTTAACGGGGGAGATGGTCAGAATTTTGTCTGAAAGCTGAATATTGGCCTGCAGGGCTGTGTAGCTGGCCTTGTTCCAGGTGAGATTGTTGGCGCTGAGCTGAATATTGCCATTGCCCCAGGAGAGGAAACCGAGTGGTAGCGGCGTCTCCGGGATGACGTGGGCGGGCGCAGCGGCGTTGTCTATCTTGGCTTGTATGGCGGGTAATGCTGCCGGCGGCGCCGTTGATACGGTTGCGGCCTCGGCTGGGTAGGCAGCGAGCAGCGCATCCAGGTTGGTCTGGGTGAAGTTGAGGGAGAGCTGCAGATTAGGCTTTGGCGTTATGTTGAGCGTGGCGGCCCCGCCGAAAGCTGCATTGTCCATCGTCACGGTTAGGCCGTCCAGGCCCAAAATATTGTAAAGCCCCTCTCCCCCGGGGTCGATCAACGTGGCCTGGAGGGCGATGTTCTTCCAGGCCGGAAGCTCGGTGCCTGCTATGGCCGAGAGTGATGAAAGGTTAGGAATAGTTGAGGTTATGGCCAGCGCCGCGCCGGAAAGGCTGTGCGGCGTTGCAATGGCGCCCGAGATGGAGGCGCTGGCGCCACCCAGCTGGGCTGTTAGCGAGACGGGGAAATTGCCGGAGGCTGATGAACCTGCTGGCAGCCATGAGGGAGGGAACAAGCGCTGCATTGCGCCAAAACTGCCGTGCAGCTTGTAATTGCCACTGTCGGACGTGCCGCTGGCGGAAAAGGAAAGAGGCTGGCCGAGGGCCGCCATTTGGATGGTCAACCCGTTCAATGTCAGGCCGGGGCGCAGGGTGGAAAGATTGGCATGGCCCGCTGTGACATTGAGGTTATCGATGGCCGGCAGCGTGGCATTACGGTCTTTGATTTGCGCTTCTGCGGTGATGTTTTGCAGCGGCGGGAGGGGGTGGTTGCCGGTGAGATTGGGGGGAAGGGCTTGGCCGAGCACGGTCAGGTTGGGGATGTTGAGCTTTGCTGTGAGATTATAGCCACTGGCATCGTGCGGGTGTGCGACGGTACCGGTAACATGCAAGGTGGCATTTGCCATGGCGACGTTGATATCGAGCGGCCAGGGCGTTGAGCCGGTACGTGAAAAACGCTCCACCGGGCCGACGGTGCCGTTGAGTGTGAAGGGCGTATCACCGATTTGAGCCTGGGCGGTGAGGTGCAGCGGGGCGGAGAGTGAAGCCGCGGTACCGGTGAGCCTGGTGAACTGGATGATACCGATGTTGCCGCCCTTGTTGCTATGCAGCGTTAGACGCCCGTTCCGGATTTCAACAGCCTCCAAGGCAAGTTTATAGTGGGCATTGGTTAGGGACACGATTCCAGCCCGGTGGGGGGACTTGGAAAAATTCCAGTTGGCGCGGCCGTCCGGTAGCCGCTCCAGGGTTAAATGCGGGTCGATTAGGACAAGCCGCAATATGTCCAACCGGTGGGAAATTAGTGGCAGCAGAGCAATTTCGGCCCGTAACCCGCCGAGTGTGAGCACAGGCGGGCCGGTGAAGCCGGGCGGGTTGCTGATGGTAATACTGTTGGCCTGGATGGCCGGGGTAAGGGACCAGCGGATTTTGACGGCGCCGCTAAGGGTTACATGGCGCCCGGTGGCATGCTCCAGCGCCGCGACCAGCTCTGGGGCGTAGCGGTTGGGATTGAAGTTTTGCAGGACGAAAATCGTGCCAAAAAGTAGGATTAAGGCAGGAAAGGCGACGGCCGCCACGATGCGCCACAAGAGAAATTTGTGGAGGGGCTGGCCGGCTTTGGCATTCTCGCGCTGCTGGGTCATGCGCCGCCAAATAATCTGTTTTACCCGGATATACGAGGGGCGAGCTTGTGAAGTCTGGAAAGTCGCGCTAGACGGCGCGGCTTGGAGTGGGACTGACGCGGGCGTGGTGAAACTGGTAGACACGCCAGATTTAGGTTCTGGTGACGAAAGTCATGGGGGTTCAAGTCCCTCCGCCCGCACCAGGCTTGGTTTTGTTGTTGATTTTTGAGGATTTTTTTGTCCATGCAGGTTACCGAAACGCTCTCCGACGGCTTGAAGCGCGGCTTCACGGTCGTGGTTCCTGAACCCGAGCTGGCCGCCAAGCGTGAGAAGCGTTTGGCTGAGCTGAGCAAGACCATGCAGATGCCGGGGTTCCGCCCTGGCAAGGTGCCCATGTCCATGGTGCGTAAGCGTTATGGCGATGCCGTGGCGGCTGAAGTGATGCAGGAGGCGGTGAATGACGCTTCTGACCGCTTGCTTTCCGAGCGCAGCCTGCGCCCGGCCATGCAGCCTAAGCTGGAGATTACGAAGCAGGGCAATGATTCCGACCTGGAATTCACCATGGAGATGGAAGTTCTGCCGGAAGTGGAGCTGCCGGAAGTGGCAGACATCACGCTGCAGAAGCCTGTCGCCAAGGTGGATGATGAGGCTGTAGCCAAGTCGCTGGCGAACATTGCCGAGCAGCGCAAGAGCTACAAGCCGATTGAGGAAGCCCGCCCTGCCGTTGCCGGTGAGCAGCTGAAGGTGGATTTTATCGGCCGCATTGATGGCGAGGCATTTGCCGGCGGCACAGCTAACGATGTTAGCGTGATTGTGGCCGGGGCTGGCTTTATTCCCGGCTTTACCGAGCAGCTTGAAGGGGTCTTGGTTGGCGAGACCCGTACGATCAAGGTGAGCTTCCCCGAGGATTACGGCGCGAAAGAGCTGGCGGGCAAGGAAGCCGAGTTTGAGATTACGGCGAAGGAGCTGGCGGTTGCCGAGGTGCCGGCGCTTGATGACGAGCTGGCGAAGTCCATGGGGCTGGAGTCGTTCGAGGACCTCAAGGCCAAGGTGGCCGAGCAAATTGGCCGTGAGTTCGAGCAGCTGAGCCGCATCAAGATGAAGCGCGGCCTGCTGGATGCACTGGCCGAGCGTGCCCAGTTCGACGCCCCGGTTTCGCTGGTTGACGCCGAATTTGCCGAGATCTGGCGCCAGGTTGAAGCCGCCAAGGCCGCAGGGGAGCAAGACCCCGAGGATGCAGCCAAGGAAGAAGAGGCGTTGAAGGCCGATTACAAGGCGATTGCCGACCGCCGCGTGCGGCTGGGGCTGCTGGTGGCGGAATTTGGCCGTGCCAACGAGGTGCAGGTAACCGACCAGGAGCTGCAGCGCGCTATGTTCAACGAAGCCATGCGCTATGGTCAGCAGGCCATGCAGGTGGTGGAGTTCTTCCGCAAGAATCCGCAGCAGATGGAGCGTTTCCGCGGCCCGATTTTTGAGGATAAGGTCGTGGATTTGCTGCTTGGCAAGGTGAAGCACGAAGAAGTGACCGTGACCCCGGAAGAGCTGGCTGCTGATCCGGAAGCTTAATGCGGCACTAGACGCGGCGGCGTGATCCTCTAACGTGACTGTGTGACGCCCGTTCCGCTCGCATCGTGGCCCTAGGTGGCGCGGTGTGAAGCCGGGGCGGGCGGTTATATGAATGGGGATATTGAGACGATGAGGGACCGGGATCCAGTCGAAATTTACAACAACAACCTCGTACCGATGGTTGTTGAGCAGACTGCGCGTGGCGAGCGCTCTTATGACATCTACTCCCGGCTGCTGAAGGAGCGGATTATCTTCCTGACCGGCCAGGTTTATGACCAGGTCAGTTCGTTGATCTGCGCCCAGCTGCTGTTTCTCGAGAGTGAGAATCCGAACAAGGAAATTTCCTTTTATATCAATAGTCCGGGTGGCGTGGTGTCGTCTGGTCTCGCGATTTACGACACGATGCAGTATATTCGCTCGCCGGTGAGCACGGTTTGCATCGGCATGGCGGCATCCATGGGCAGCCTGCTGCTATGCGCCGGTGAAAAGGGTAAGCGCTTTGCCCTGCCGAATGCGCGGATCATGGTGCATCAGCCTTCGGGTGGCGCGCAGGGGCAGGCCACGGACATTGAAATTCAGGCGCGGGAGATTTTGAACCTGCGGAAGCGCCTGAACCAGATTTACGTGGACCATACCGGGCAGCCGTTGGAGGCGGTCGAGGCCAAGCTGGAGCGTGATACTTATATGTCGGCTGATGAGGCCAAGGAGTTTGGGCTTGTGGATGAGGTGGTGAAGAACCAGCCGCCCCTCTCCGAAAGCAAGGTTGAGGCACCGAAGGCGGCAGATCCCTCGTAGCAGAAGAAGTGAGTAGAAAGGAAAACCGCTCCGAATCGGGCGATTCGGAGCGGTTTCTTGTGGAGTTTGCGCGTGACGGTTGTGCGTTTTTGGCGCTGTTGCGATGACAGGGTTGTTAATTATATGGAAAATAAGAGATTTTCTGCCGTAAGCCCGGTGCTTGTGTGTCCGGGCAGGGCGGATTAGTGTTCTCTCTTATACTACGCGCTGTGGAGTGGTTATGACAGGCAGCAAATCGAGCGACACGAAGAACACGCTATATTGTTCTTTCTGCGGCAAGTCGCAGCACGAGGTCCGCAAGCTGATTGCGGGCCCGACGGTGTTCATTTGCGATGAATGCGTCGAACTCTGCATGGATATCATCCGAGAGGAGCACAAGACTCACCTCGTCAAATCCCGTGACGGGGTTCCGACGCCGCGTGAAATTTGCAAGGTGCTTGATGATTATGTGATTGGGCAGGACCATGCCAAGCGTGTGTTGAGCGTGGCTGTGCATAATCATTACAAGCGTTTGTCGCACGCCACTAAGAGTAACGACATCGAGATTGCGAAGTCGAACATCATGCTGATCGGGCCGACGGGCTCGGGCAAGACCCTGCTGGCGCAGACGTTGGCGCGGATTCTTGATGTGCCCTTTACGATGGCCGATGCGACGACGCTGACCGAGGCCGGCTATGTTGGCGAGGATGTGGAGAATATCATCCTCAAGCTGTTGCAGGCGGCGGATTATAACGTCGAGCGGGCGCAGCGCGGCATCGTGTATATCGATGAGGTCGATAAAATCAGCCGCAAGTCGGATAATCCCTCCATTACCCGTGATGTAAGCGGTGAGGGTGTGCAGCAGGCGCTGCTCAAGATCATGGAGGGTACCGTTGCCTCGGTGCCGCCCCAGGGCGGACGCAAGCATCCGCAGCAGGAGTTTTTGCAGGTCGATACCACTAATATTTTGTTCATCTGCGGTGGTGCTTTCGCGGGGCTGGAGCGGATTATTGGCCAGCGTGGCAAGAAGGGGGCGGGCATTGGCTTTGGCGCCGATGTGCGTAGCGAAGATGAGCGCCGGACCGGGGCGATTTTGCGCGAGCTTGAGCCGGAGGACCTGCTGAAATTTGGGTTGATTCCCGAATTTATTGGCCGTTTGCCGGTGGTGGCGACGCTGGAAGATCTCGATGAAGTGGCGTTGATCGAGATTCTGACGAAGCCGAAGAATGCTCTGGTGAAGCAATATGCGCGCTTGTTTGAGATGGAGGGGGTTAAACTCACCTTTACAGATGATGCCCTTAAGGTGGTTGCCGGCCGGGCGATTAAGCGCAAGACGGGTGCGCGTGGCCTGCGCTCGATCATGGAGTCGATCTTGCTGACGACGATGTTCGACCTGCCGGGGCTGGATGGGGTGGCGGAGGTGGTTATAAGCGGTGAAGTGGCCGAAGGGCGGGCCGAGCCGCTGTACCTTTACTCTGAGAAGCGTGCGGAGACGGCGTCCTGAGCAGGCTTCCGCCTCGCGGCGCGGCGGGGCTTGTGCGGGTAGGTTGCCGTGCCGATATGTCATATGTGGCCGGGTGTCCGGCACCATGGGCTGTGCCAATGCGGGCGGCCGATGAGACGAGAAGGAAGTTGTGATGTCAGACGTTAGGAAAGCTACGGCCCAAGGCGAGACGCTGGCGGTATTGCCATTGCGGGATATTGTGGTGTTTCCGCACATGATTGTGCCGTTGTTTGTCGGGCGTGAGAAGTCGGTACGGGCGCTGGAAAGTGTGATGAAGGAGGATAAGCAGATCCTTCTGGTGGCACAGAAAAACGCTGCCCAAGACGATCCGGCCGCGGGGGATATTTATTCCGTTGGAACAATTTCGACGATTTTGCAGTTGCTGAAGCTGCCCGATGGCACGGTGAAGGTGCTGGTGGAAGGGCTGCGCCGTGCGCGAATCGAAAGCTTCAAGGAAACAGAGGATTTCTTTGAGGTGGTTGCTGAGCCTATCGAGGACCGCGCGGATGAGGGCAAGGAAGTCGAGGCGCTGGGGCGTACGGTAGTTGCCCAGTTCGAGCAATATATCAAGTTGAACAAGAAGATTGCGCCGGAGGTGCTGGTTTCGGTCAACCAAATCGAGTCGCCCTCGAAGCTTGCGGATACGGTTGCCAGCCATCTGGGGCTGAAGATTGCCGAGCGCCAGGAGTTGCTGGAGCTGGACAGCACGGCCGAACGGCTGGAGCGTGTGTTCAACCATATGGAAGCCGAGATCGGCGTGTTGCAGGTCGAGAAGAAGATTCGCAACCGCGTGAAGCGCCAGATGGAAAAGACGCAACGCGAATACTACCTGAACGAGCAG
>JAKBCX010000032.1 GCA_021807465.1 Pseudomonadota bacterium
GCGGTGGTGCCGGTTGTGCTGTTCTCGCTGGTGGGGCTGTGGTCCTCCACGCATGTGCTCTACCATTGGGCCGCGCCCGGCTACCTTATGCTGTTTCCCGCGCTGGGCGATTGGGCGGCGCGATTCCGCCCGCGCCTGCGTAATGCGGTGGCCCGCGTCACGGCGGTTTTGCTGGGTGGTGCCGTGCTTATTCTGGCGGGCGAGGTTTCTCTTGGCATTATCCCGCGCCTCAACCATGCCTTCCCGCCCGGCAAATCGCCCTTGCTGCAGGCCGTGGACTGGGATTCCGTGGCCGCGCAAATCCCCCCCGGCATCGACGCCCTGGCAGCGCAGCGCTGGTTCGATGCCGGCAAGCTGGGCTACGCGCTGCGCAACCAGCACATTGCCATTACCGTGTTCGGAGCAGACCCGCACCAGTTCGGCTTTTCAGTGCCGCCCGCATCGCTCATCGGCAAAAACGTGCTGCTCATCGCCATGCCCGGTAATGTAACCAGCAGCTACGAGCATTACGCCCCTTATTTCCGCAGCCTCAAACCCGGCCCGGCGCTCATTGTGCAGCATCTGGGCGCGGTGCTGCTGGTCATCCCCAGCTTCATCGGCACGGATTTGCTGAAAGCGCCGCCCGGCTAATTGCCCATGACAGCGGCAATAAGCATGGCACTGAACGCCGTGCTGGGCGCGTAGTTGCGGACATAATCCACCAGCCGCCGCCGCTCAGCGGGCGGGTTGCGCGCCTTGCCGCAATGGGCCTCGGTATATTCCGGCAATTTGTCCAAAAGCGAGAAAGTTTCGTTCTTGGCGATTTCCACGAGCCATTCTTCGTATGTGTCGATCATTATGCTGGAATCTCAAGCGAATCACTCTGATTTGCCGAGATAACCATTGAACGGGCACGGGCAATAGTATGCACACGCACAGATGGCATGCCAATGTAGCATACCATCTGGGCACGCATAAAAAAGGGGAGCTTGAAGCCCCCCTTCCCTGGTTCCGAACAGCCAGATTACGCGGCGTGCGGCAGCTCGGCACGTTTGGGGGCCGGAGCGTTAATGGCAATGCGGCGCGGCTTGGCGCTTTCCGGCACCTCGCGGCGCAGGGCGATGTGCAGCAGCCCGTTCACCAGCTCGGCGCCATCCACCACCATATGGTCGGCCAGGGCAAAACGGCGCGAGAAGGCACGCGCGGCAATGCCGCGATGCAGATACTCGGCCTTCTCCTCTGGCTCGGCCACCTTGCCGGACACAAGCAGCGCGTTATCCTTCACCGTAAGCTCAATATCTTCAGGCCCAAACCCGGCCACGGCCAAGGTAACGCGGTAAGCATCCTCACCAGTCTTTTCGATGTTGTAAGGCGGATAGCCGGTGGCGTCCTGCGGCAGCGTATCCACAAGCCGGGCAAGACGGTCGAAGCCGATGGCGGTACGGAAAAGCGGCGCGAAATCGTAAGTCATTAGTAAACCTCCTTTAGAAGCAAGGTATTTTCGTCAGTCTCAGAAACAGCCCGCGAACCCCCGTGATGGCGGATTCGGTGGGCGCCCGGCCCCTCATCGAGGCAACCAGGCAATAGGTATTATAGGAATATTTTCGCGCGCTGCAAGATGATTTGTGTGCCCGCGCAGCCTGACTCGTTCTATCCGGCACGTTGCGCAGGCCGGTCAGCCTGCGGCGGCCACCAGATTACCCCCTACCAGGCGCCAGATGCGGTCCAGTGTCTCCATGCCCGTCAGACGGTGCAAGATAAGCAGCACGGTGCGACCCTCGGTCACGGTGTTGAGTGTGCGGAAAAACTTCTGCTCGGTGGCGGCATCCAACCCGGCGCAAGGCTCGTCCAGCACCAGAATCGGCGCATCCATGAGCAATGTGCGCGCCAGCACCAGCCGCCGCCCCTGCCCGCCAGAGAGCGTGGCACCGCCCTCGCCCACCCAGGTTTCCAGCCCTTCGGGCAGAGCGCGCACCATGCCGGCAAGCTGCGCCGCCTCCAGCGCCGCCCATAGCTTGGCGTCATCCGCCACGGGGTCGCCAATGAGCAGATTATTACGGATGGTGTCTGCAAAAAGATGTGTGGTCTGGCTGAGATACGCGATGCGGTGGCGTAGCGCCTCGGCGGGCAGACTGGCGATTTCCGTGCCACCCAGGCGTATCTTGCCCCCCTCCGGCGCCACCAGCTTGAGCAGCAGCGCGGCGATGGTGGATTTTCCGGCACCCGAAGGCCCGAGAATAGCCGTGCGCGAGCCTTGCGGAAGCTGAAGCGATAGATTCTCGAACACGTAAGGCCGGTCCGGCCCGTAGCGGAAACTTACATGCTCAAACGCCACGGCATTGCGCGAGGGCATGGGCGATGGCGCCATCGGTTCGGGCACGGGCGGCGGGGCCTCGGCAGCCTGCACCACGCGCGCGGCGGCGGCGGCGGCTTGGCCATACAGCACGCCTGCACGCGGCAGGCCCAGCACGGTCTCAAACGCCGCGATAAGCACCAGCACCGCCACCAGCGCAGGCATGGGCAGGCCAAAAAACCCCAGCAGAATGGCCAAGAGAATCGCGGCCTGGGCAAAAATGTAGGATTGCGCGTTGAGTGTGCTGGTGCGCGCCACCAGCTCGCGCTGCGCGGCCAGCAAGGCGGCCTCGCGCGCTTGCACGGCGGCCAGCATCCGGCCTTCGGCCTCGAACACTTTCACCTCGCGCAAGCCTTGCAGCGCGTCGAGCGCGGCGGAACGCAAGCCAGCCATGGCCAGCCCGGCCTTGCCGCCATTGCTGGCCGCCGCCCGCGCCGCGCGCACGGGCATGTAGAAGGCCACAAGCAGAAACGGCACAATGGCCAGCGGCGCCAGCCCGTGCTCGCGCCACAGCACCCAGCCTAGCACGGGGGCCAGCAGCAGTGCCGAGAGTCCGGGCACGAAAATGCGCAGAAACAGCCCGTCCAGCGTGTCCACATCATTCACCAGCCGGGTGAGCGCATCGCCCGCGCGGCGGAAGCCAAGCCCGCCCGCGGCGCTGGCGGCCAGGCCGCGGAACATCCACACACGCACATCGGCCAGGGCGCGGAAAATGGCCGCATGGCCGATCAGCCGCTCCAAATAGCGCAGCACCACGCGGGCGGCGCCTGTATATTGCAGCAGGAGCGGCACGGCGAGCGGCAGGCCCAACAGCATGGCGGCAAGGTAATGGCCGGACACGCCCATAAGCCCAAGGCCAGCAGCCAGCGCCGCCAGCGCCAGCAGCACGGCCAGGGTGAGCCACAGAAAATGCCGCCCCCAAAGGGTGGCGATGCGTAAAACCGGGTTCATACCGTCTCACTCCGCCAGCTCGCGTAGCGCAGCGCGTCTAAATCCACCCGCTTGGCGCCTATGGTTTTGGCAAAATCCATGGCCTGGGTGGAATGGGTGGCCAGCACGACCGTTCTGCCAATGGAAAGATGCCGCAAACTCTCCAGCAAATCACGCTCCACCGCGGGGTCCAGATGCGCTGTGGGTTCATCCAGCAGCAGCAGCGGGGCATCTTTGAGGAAAGCACGGGCAATGGCAATGCGCTGCGCCTGCCCGCCGGACAGCCCGAACCCGCCCTCGCCCAGCATGGTTTTCAGCCCGTTGGGCAGGGCGGCAATCAGCTCGGCCAGATGCGCATGGCGTATGGCATCAGCCAGTTGCGTCTCGCTCGCCTCTGGGCGGCCGAAACGGATATTCTCCTCGATCGTGCCCGCGAAAATCACCGGCTTCTGGCCGATCCAGCCCAGCATCTTGGTGCGCGCGGCGGGCACCAGCGTATCCAGCGGCGCGCCATTAATTGTTACCAAACCCGATTGCGGGGCGAGGAAGCCGAGAATGAGGTCCATGATGGTGGATTTGCCGGTGCCAGACGCGCCGGTGAGCAGCAAGACTTCGCCCTTACCAACGCGGAATGAAAGATTTTCCAGCACTGGCCTGCCCTGTTCCCAGCCAAAGGTCACACGCTCAAACCCCAGCGTGACGCCATGCGCGGCGACGGAGCGTATATTCACCGGCGGCACGGGGTCGGGCGGCGGGGGCAGATGCATGAATTCATCCGCCACGGCTTCCACCGCCATGCGGTCCGCATACACGGCGGAAAAGGCACGGAGCGGGGCAAAAAACTCCGGTGTGAGCAGCACCAGGAACAGCGCCGTGGGCGCCAGCGCCAAATGCCCGTGCAGCAGCGGCGAAAAACGCAGCACGATGAGGATGAGCGCGGCAGCGGCGGCCAGGTCCAGCGCCGTGGATGAGAGAAACGCCACGCGCAGCACGCGCATGGTGCGCTGGCGCAGCTCCGCCGCCGCGGCCTCCAGCGCCTTGGCCTCGTCGCCCGCGCGCCCGGCCAGCACCAGGGTGGAAATGCCGCGTATGCGGTCGAGGAAGCGCGTTTGCAGGCGCGTCATTGCGACAAATTGTTTCTTGGCCGCCACGGCGGCGCCAATGCCGGCCAGCGCCATGGCAAAGGGCACGAAAAGCCCGGCGATGATGAGAATGAGGCCCGCGCGCCAATCGGCATACAGAGCGGCGATACCCAGCAAGGCCGGGCCGGTAATGGCCTGAGCGGTGGCGGGAATCCAGCGCCCGTGAAACCCGTCCATCGCTTCCACACGGTCCACCGCCGTGGCTGCCAGCTCGGCGGAATGGCGGCCGCGCAGCTTGGCGGGGCCAAGTGCCAGAAGCGTGCTGAGCACGCCCCCGCGCAGGCGGCGGCGCGCGGCGGCGCCAAGCTCGAATCCTTCACGCTCGGCCAGCATTTGCAAATAGGCGCGCAGCAGCACGGCGGCGGCAAAGCCCAGCGTGGCCAGCGCCATGCCGCCCGCGCCGTGCCACACATGCAGCATGGCGGCCAGCAGCACCGCCGCGCAGCCCGCTTGCGCAATAGCGGCCAGCGATTGCAGTGCGCCCAGCGCCATGGCCCAGCGTGCCGCCACAAAGCCCCGGCGCTGCTCCGCCTTTATCCAGGGGTTTGCCCGCCGCCCCCTGGTTTTGCGTTCATTCTTTTCCAAGGGTCCGGCGCTATGGTCCATGCTGCATGTCTAACCCCGCTATCCCCTCTTGCCCAGAGGGGCGGCGGGGCTGGACGGCACAAGCAAAATGGTCGACACCCCGCACTGCCATGATTATCGCCAGAACACTTGCTGAACTGAACGAGGCCCGTAACACGCTTGGCCCCGTAGGATTTGTGCCCACAATGGGGGCGCTGCATGAAGGGCATTTATCGCTGGTGGAGGCCGCCAAGGCGGGCGGCCTGCCCGTGGCGGCGAGTATTTTCGTCAACCCCACGCAATTTGGGCCGAAGGAGGACCTCGCCCGCTACCCGCGCGACGAGGCAGGCGACCTGGCCAAGCTGGAAGGCGCTGGCTGCGCCCTGGTCTGGCTGCCAAGCGTGGACGTAATGTACCCGCCGCATGGCGCGACGATGATTCATGTAAACGGCCCGGCCACGCATTGGGAAGGCGCTTCCCGCCCCGGCCATTTTGCCGGGGTGGCAACCGTAGTGGCCAAGCTGTTTGGCCAGATACGCCCAGAGGCCGCTTATTTTGGCGAGAAAGACTGGCAGCAGGTACAGGTGGTACGGCGCATGGTAGCCGATTTGCATCTGCCCGTGCGTATTGTGCCCGTGCCCACACGGCGCGAGCCATCCGGCCTCGCGCTGTCCTCACGCAATGCCTACCTTACGCCCCAGGAGCATAGCGCCGCGCCAGCGCTGCACGCCGCCCTGGCACATGCGGCGCGTGAGATTGTGGCGGGCAAGGAAGTTGCCGCCACCCTGCACCATGCGCGGCATGAGGTGGCGCAGGCCGGTTTGGTGCCGGATTATATCGCGCTGGTGCATGCCGAGACGCTGGAGCCGATTTCCGGCCTGGTGCGCCCTGCCCGGCTTATTGCCGCCGCCAAGCTGGGCCATGTGCGGCTGCTGGATAATATTCCGGTTGGGTGAGCGGCGGGCGCTTAACCGCCCGGGTGCAGCCAGAGCAGCGGATGCGGCGCAACCGCTAGCCAGATGAAGAACGACCAGATGGTGCTGACGGCAACACCCAGGATAAGCCCGGCGACAGTGCCGGTGCTGGTTTTGCCAAAGCCCGCGCGCACCAGCGGAATGGGCATTCTCTGCCCCAGCAGCACGTTGCTGAGCAGCACGCCGGTAACGCCCGCCGCCAGCGCGGGCACAAGCCTCGGCGCGCGGGCCAGCATGGCCAGCAGAGGCAAGGCGAGAATAACGATGGTGGCATAGGCCGAGGCCGCCATCGCCGCCTGACGCGGCATGGTCTGCGGTACCGGGGCGGAAGCCGCCAGCTCGGGTATGGTCTCGCACCCCGCCAGTACCGAGATGAAGAACAGCCCAAGCTGCCCAGCCAGAAACACGATGAGCGGCACCGCCGCGCTCATGCCCCCCGCCATGTGGAATTTGCCGGTGAGGATGAAGGCCACCGGCACAAGGGTAAGGGAGCGATAGACGATTTGGGTGAAAATGCCCGGAAAACGCGCGATTAGGCGCAAATCCTTGACCAGGACGGCGGCAAAGGGCGAGGCTCGGAACCGCCCGGCCTGCGCCGTGGCGCGGCCGCGCGGGCGGCTGGCGGCGGCGGTGATGACGCCATCGGCAAAGGGCCGGGCGAGGAAGACCCAAACGGCGCAGAACCCGGCCAGGGCGAAAGCCAGCGAGGCCGCAAGGGCGGCTGGCTGGCCCAGCAGCCCGCGCGCAAATAAAAATGCAACCCCGCCGCCATGCGGCCCCGGCAGCAGCGAGACCCAGAACCGCACCACCATGGGCTGCGGCACAAAGCGCGGCGCCTGGCCGAGAATGAAAATGCCGATGCCGGTGAGAAGCGCCAGAGAATGCCCCAAGCGGCGCGCCGCCTGCGGGCTGACAACGCGCAATAGCGCCACCACGAAGGCGAAGGCCAGTGCCGCCACCAGCAGCGCCTCGGCAAAAAACATGGGGTACACGCTTAAGCCCCAATATTGCCCGTAAGCCGCCAGCCCGTTGCCCAGCACGCCGCCCAGCAGCAGCCAGGGCGCGGCAATGGAGCATGCCACCCCCAGCATGCGCACCGCCAGCACCCGCCCCGGCGGAATGGGCGAGGCCAGCAGGAAGTCAGCGTCACCCCGGCCATAGATCACGTCGATGCTCGCCGTGATGGCACGCGAGAACATGAGGATGAACAGGAAGACGAGATTGACATTGGCCGCCACCAGCGCCGTGGGCAAAGCAATGGGGTGCGCCACCTGCTGCCGGGCCAGAAACAGCGCCACCTGCCGCGCCAGCAGCAGCGCCACGCCTTGGAACAGCAGCGCCACCGCCAGCACCGGCACCACCACATGGCGATGCGTGCGCACCAGAATGGAGTTGCGCCACAACACGCGCAGCTCGTGCCGCAGCAGCCAGGGAAAGCCAGGCGCGGCGAGCATTATTGCGCCGTGGTGAGGTGGAGGAACACATCCTCCAGCGTGCCATGCTCCAGCCCGGCCCGGGCTTGCAGCGCGGCCAGATTGCCCTCGGCCAGCAACGCGCCGCCGGAGAGTATGCCGATGCGCGTGGCCAGCCGCTCCGCCACCTCCAGAATATGGGTGGTGAGGATAATGGCGGCGCCCTTTTCGGTCTCGGCGCGCAGCAGCTCCTTCACCAGCCGGGACGAGGCGGCATCCAGCCCGGTCAGCGGTTCGTCGAGCAGCAGGAATTGCGGCTTGTGGATAAGCGCCCCCGCCAGCACGGTTTTCTGCTTCATCCCGCGAGAGAACCCCTCGCACCGCTCATGCCGGTGCGGCCACAGGCCAAGCGTCTCCAGCAGCTCATCGGCCCTGGCACGGGCGGTTTTAGGCTCCACGCGCCACAGCCCGGCGATGAATTCGAGATATTCCAGCGGCGAGAGCTTGTCGTAGAGCAGCGGCTCGTCCGGGACCCAGGCCATGATCTGCTTGGCGCCCAGCGGGTTGGCTAGCACATCGCGCCCAAAGACACTGATTTGCCCGGAATCGGGGCGTGTAAGCCCCGCGATCATGCGCAAAGTGGTGGTTTTGCCGGCGCCATTGGGGCCGAGCAGCGCGTAGAACTCGCCAGGCCGGATGGTGAGGTCGAGATTTTCCACCACTTTACGGCCGAACGATTTGCTCAAGCCACGCACCGTAAGGGCGGGTTCGGCAATCACACGGGAATTTACGCCATCCATAACGCCCCAGCCAAGTTTTTGGACAATGCTAGAAGCGGGTGGGCCGTTTGGCTAGAGCATTGTCCGGTACGGCGCCTCACCGCTGCTTCAATTTGCGGCAAGATGGTGGCCGGAAGCGATTATTCAGCCGCGTTCGGCAGGTTAGTGCGGCTGCTCGTCCTGCTGCTTTTGCGCCGGTGGTGCGGGCTGTTTGGCGCTGGTTTGGTCTTTCTGCCCCGCGCCATGCCGTGGGGCTGTATCATCCTGGGGCAGAAACCCCTTGCCCGCCATGAGATATGTTACAAGGCCCGCTTCGAAAATATTGATGCGCATAGCCAAACTCCCTTCAGGGATGCCTCAGCCGAGGCTTCCCCATGATATGGAGTTTAGGCCGGAATAATTAAAGACTTACAAAAAATATGTAACTCTTAGCCTTCCTGCCGGTAATTCGGCGCCTCGCGCGTTATGGCCACGTCATGCACATGGCTCTCGCGCAGCCCGGCGCCGGTAATACGGCGGAATTTGGCGTCGGTCTGCAGCGCGGGGATGTCCGCGCAGCCCGTGTAGCCCATGCCGGCCTTCAGCCCGCCCACAAGCTGGTGCACCACGGCGGACATGGGGCCTTTATAGCCCACCCTGCCCTCGATGCCCTCTGGCACCAGCTTCAGGCTGTCCTTAATTTCCTGCTGGAAGTAACGGTCCGCCGAGCCGCGCGCCATGGCGCCCAGGCTGCCCATGCCGCGATAGGATTTGTAGGAACGGCCCTGGTAAAGGAACACCTCGCCCGGGGCTTCATCGGTACCGGCCAGCATGGAGCCGACCATCACCGCGTCGGCCCCGGCGGCCAGGGCTTTTACCATGTCGCCCGAGGCGCGAATGCCGCCATCGGCAATGACGGGCACGCCCATGGCACGGCAGGCGGCGGCGGTTTCCAGCACAGCGGAGAATTGCGGCACGCCCACACCCGCCACAACGCGGGTGGTGCAGATGGAGCCGGGGCCGATGCCGAC
>JAKBCX010000033.1 GCA_021807465.1 Pseudomonadota bacterium
TGCAGGAAAGGCTGGGGCTGGACGTGCTGGTGCATGGCGAGGCCGAGCGCAACGATATGGTGGAATATTTCGGCGAGCAGCTAAATGGCTACGTGTTCAGCCAGAATGGCTGGGTGCAATCCTACGGCTCGCGCTGCGTTAAACCGCCCATTTTGTTTGGCGATATCAGCCGCCCCAGCCCGATGACGCTGGAATGGATAAAATACGCGGCATCCCTCACAGCCAAGCCGATGAAGGGCATGCTCACCGGCCCTGTCACCATCCTCAACTGGTCCTTCGTGCGCGACGACCAGCCACGCGCCACAAGCTGTTACCAACTTGCTTTGGCTATACGCGAAGAGGTGCTGGATTTGGAAAAAGCCGGAATCCGTATCATCCAGATCGACGAGGCGGCTTTGCGCGAAGGTCTGCCGCTGCGCAAAGCACAGTGGCGGGAATATCTGCACTGGGCGGTGGATTCATTCCGCATCACCGCCAATGGCGTTGCGGATGAAACGCAGATTCACACCCATATGTGCTATTCTGAATTCAACGACATTATTGCCGCTATCGCGGATATGGATGCCGACGTCATCACCATCGAGACCTCGCGCTCCGACATGGAGCTGCTCGATGCGTTCGACCATTTCAATTACCCAAACCAGATCGGCCCTGGCGTTTACGACATCCACTCGCCCAACATCCCGGACGAGGCGCAGATTGTGTCGTTGATGCAAAAAGCCGCTGGGCGCATCCCGCCTGAACGCTTATGGGTGAACCCTGATTGCGGGCTGAAAACAAGGCAATGGGCCGAGGTGGTCCCGGCCCTTACCAACATGGTCAACGCGGCCCGTATCTTACGCGCCAGCGCCGCCTGATCCTTCGGTTTTTGTCCTGCGTATCCATTTCGCCAGCTCCAGCATGATGAAAATCATGCTGGACGCGCCGATGCAAATGGCAAGTTCACTCAGGTTGAGCGGGGCGGCGCCAAAGGCCGTGTTCAAGCCGGGCGTGTTGATGACACCAAGCTGCAACAGGAAGGTCAGCGCCACCGCTCCCAGCAGTTTTTTGTTCGAGAATATGCCCTGTTGGAACAACGACAAACGCGGCGAACGCACGGCCATGATCTGCCACATCTGTATGAAGGTGAGCACGGTAAACACCATGGTCTGCCAATGCGCATCCCGCACATGGATGGCAAAAGCCTGTGTCAGCAATGTGATGATGGCCATGGCCATCCCGCTCCACGCCACCTCGAAGCCCAAGCCATCCGCAAACAGCCCCTCGCGCGGCGGCCTGGGCGGGCGGTGCATAGTGTCCGGCTCCGCCGGCTCCGCCGCCAGCGCCAGCCCGGGCAGTCCATCTGTTACCAGGTTTATCCAGAGAATCTGGATAGGCAGAAGCGGCATGGGCAGGCCAAAAAACGGCGCGAGGAAAATCGTCAATATCTCCGCCAAATTACAAGCAACAACGAAACGGACAAATTTGCGGATATTATCGTAAATCCGCCGTCCCTCGCGCACCGCGGCCACAATCGTCGCGAAATTATCATCCAGCAGCACCAGGCTTGCCGCCTCGCGCGCCACATCCGTGCCGCCTTTGCCCATGGCCACGCCAATATCCGCGCGTGCCAGGGCCGGCGCGTCATTCACGCCATCGCCGGTCATTGCCACAACTTCACCATTGGCCTGCAGGGCACTCACAATGCGGATTTTCTGTGCCGGATCCACCCTGGCGTACACGCTTGTTCCTGCCACCACGCTGCGCAGCGCGGCATCATCCACGCTTTGCAATTCTGCCCCCGTCATCACTGCCGTGCTACAATCGCTTTTGCCCAAAATGCCGAGCGACAACGCAATGGCGCGCGCCGTAACGGGGTGGTCGCCCGTAATCATCACGGGGCGGATACCGGCCCGGCGGCATGTGGCCACCGCCCGTGCCGCTTCCGGGCGCGGCGGGTCCAGCAATCCGGCCAGGCCAAGAAATTCCATCCCCCGCTCCAGGGCCGCCGGGTCTTCCGGCCGCCGGGCGTGGGTGCCACGGGCGATGGCAAGCACGCGCAGCCCATCGGCGGCCATTGCGGCCGCCGCCTGCATAATGGCCTCATATTCCGCCGTCATGGTGCTGCACAGCGGCACCACATCCTCTGGCGCCCCTTTGGTATAGCTTACCAGCGCATCGCCATGCTCGTGCAGCGTCGTCATCCGCCTGCGCGCGGAATCAAACGGAATTTCCGCCACACGCGGCATAAGCGCGCGCTCCCGTGCCGCATCCAGCCCTGCAGCGCTGGCGGCGTGCCACAGCGCTGTCTCGGTTGGGTCGCCCTTCAACGCGCCCGCCTCATCAGGCGCCGCATCGTTGCACAGTAGCAGCGCCCGCAGCATGTCCCGCATGGCGGTGTCATCCGTGCGCAGCGCCTCGGCCTTTATCCGCCAGCCCGCGTGCCAAACCTCCGTCAGCCGCATGTCGTTCAAGGTCAGCGTGCCAGTCTTGTCCGAGCAGATGGTGGTCACCGAGCCAAGAGTCTCCACCGCCGGCAGGCGGCGTATAAGCGCCTTGGCCTGGGCCATGCGAGAGGCGCCCAAGGCCAGCAGCACTGTCACCACGCCGGGCAAAGCCTCGGGTATGGCGGCCACGGCCAGGCTCAGCGCGGTCAGCAGCATCAGCAGCGGCGCCTCGCCGCGCAGCAGGCCGGTGGCAAAAATCACGGCGCAGATGACAATCGCCGTAATGGCAATCTGGCGGCCAAACCGCGCCAGGCGCCGCTGCAAGGGGGTTGGGCCGGGTGCTGCGCCTTTCAGCAGCAGAGCA
This sequence comes from Pseudomonadota bacterium, assembly GCA_021807465.1. GTDB lineage: Bacteria > Pseudomonadota > Alphaproteobacteria > Acetobacterales > Acetobacteraceae > Acidocella. Next base: position 2,791 of record JAKBCX010000033.1, read on the forward strand.
ATCTTGCCAAGCTCGGTCGCCATGCCGGTGGCTGTCACTACGCCGCGCCCGTGCCCGCTCAGCACCATCGTGCCTTTATAGGCCATGCAGCGCCGCTCCGGCAGCGGTGCATCGGCAGGCTCCGCCGCAACCTGCTTCAATACCGGCACAGATTCCCCAGTCAGCGCGGCCTCGCCCATTTGCAGCCCAGCCACCTCGATCAGCCTGATATCGGCGGGCACCGCATTGCCTGCCTCAAGCAGCACTAAATCCCCGGGCACTAATTCCGCGGCGGGCACCGTGCATAACTGCCCGCCGCGTAACACCGTGGCGCCGGGCGGCGCCATGAGGCGCAACGCGGCCACGGCATTTTCCGCCCGCACCTCCTGAATAAACCCAACAACGGCGTTTAGAACGACAATCGCCAGGATCACCGCCGTATCTTCCGGCTCGCCAATCGCACCGGAAACAATGGCGGCGCCGATCAGCAGCAGAATCATGAAATCGCCAAACTGCGAGAGCAGCATGGCCAGCCGGCTGCGCGGTTTGCTCTCCTGGATTTCGTTTGGCCCATAACGCCGCGCGCGTGCGGCGGCTTCCTCGCGGCTCAAGCCATGCGCCGCGTCGCAGCCAAGTGCTGCCAGTGCTGCTTGCGGCGTCAGGGCGTGCCAATCCGCCTGGTTTTCAGCGCGTGCCATAACATGGCGGCCTTCCGGCGGGTGTCATTGCCTATGCCCCATGGTGCGCTGGCGCAGGGCGGAGAGCAGGAATAGCGTCACGGTTACCGCCATGGGGCCAATTACAAAGCCTGGCGCGCCAAACAGCAGCACCCCGCCAATAATGGCGATAAAAACCGGCACCGTATGCAGATTCAGCCGGTTTCCCACCAGAATCGGGCGCACGACGTTGTCGATCTCCCCTACCACCAGCACGCCCCACAAGGCCAGGATCAAGGCTTTCACCTCATGGCCCTCCAGTCCAAGATAGATGGCCTCGGGAATCCAGATAACGAACGTGCCCAAAACGGGAACAATCGAGAGCAGGGTCATCACCACTCCCCAAAACAGCGGCGCGGACAGCCCCAATGCCCAGAACATCAGTCCCGCCAAACTGCCTTGCAGCACCGCCACCATAAGCGTGCCGTAAACAATGGCGTGGATCGTGTCTTCCATGCGCTGAAAAAGCTGGTCTGTTTCAGTCTCATCCAAGGGCAGCAGGCCGCGTATCGCGTTACAGGCGGCTTTCCGGTCGCGCAGAAAATAGAACAGGATATAGAACGTCAGGACGAGTTCGATGATTTGCGTGACAGAGCTGCGCAGGATCGAGGCCCCGGTATTGCTGAGTATCGAAACCGCGCGGCTGAGCAGACCCGGCAAATCAACTTGCGCCTGCAGCCAATCCAGCGCAGGCGGAATTTTCAAGGTTCCACCCGCCAGCTTACCCTGAATAAAAGCAGCGCCCGCTATGGCCCCATGCGCCAGCCGCTCCAGCACCAGTGTCATTGGCGCGCCCACAACGATAATGGCGGCCAGCACCGTAAGCCCCGCCGCAATGCCGGCATGGGGCACAATCCGTTCCATCCGCGCCTGTAATGGCGAGAACAATACGGCAAGCGTAAATGCCCAGGTTAGAGCGCCAATAAACGGCACTGCCATCAGGCTGCAAACCAGCAGCCCGCCTATAACGGCCGCAGCCAGAACAATAACGCCAATTCGCGAGGCGCCTTCAGGCTCCGCCGGGGGGGGCATGCTACTCATGCCTGGCGCAAACCAGGCGAGGCTCGGCGGCCGATGCTCATTATTCTCACCTGGTTCTTGCTTGAAAAACATATTAACATCATCAGATTATTCAAGCGCAGTTGCGTTCAGGCCGCGGCCCCTTCCACCCGCACTTTTGCCTCCAGCGCCGCCAGCCGGGCGCCCGCAACCGTCTCTTCCCGGAGTAATTCGGCAGCCCCCTCGCGCAGCACGGTCATATTCGCCTGTAAAATCCCGCGCGCCCGCGCGAAAGCCTCCTCCACCAGTGCGCGGATGGCCGCGTCAATCGCCGCCGCCGTTTGCTCGCTATATTGGCGCGGCCGCCATTCCTGCCGTGTGCCCAGAAACTGCGAAGTCTCAGGCTCATACGTCACCTGGCCCAGCTTCGTATCCATGCCGTAGCGTACCACCATGGCCCGCGCCATATCGGTCGCCCTTACCAAATCATCCGCGGCACCTGTCGATATATCGGGAAAAATAAGCGATTCTGCTGCCCGTCCGCCCAGCAGCACCGCCATATTCGCCAGCAGCTCGCCGCGTGTCATAATAAACCGGTCCTGGCTTGGGCGCTGAATCGTGTATCCCAAAGCCGCAATGCCATGCGGAATGATGGAGATTTTCTGCACTTTGTCCGTGCCCGGCAGGGCCATGGCGGTAATGGCGTGGCCCATTTCGTGGTGTGCCACCACCTCGCGCTCCTTGGGCGCCAGCAGCCGGTTATGCTTCTCCAGCCCGGCGATAATGCGTTCCACGGCGTTGGAAAAATCCTCCAGCATCACCGCCTCGGCATTGCGCCGTGTCGCCAGCAGCGCCGCCTCGTTCACCAAATTGGCCAGATCCGCCCCGGTAAAGCCTGGGGTGAGCATGGCAATTTCTTCAGCCGTAACCTCTGGCGCGAGCTTCACCTTGCGCATGTGCAGCGCCAGAATCTGCTCGCGCCCGGCGCGGTCTGGCCGGTCCACCAGCACCTGCCGGTCGAAGCGCCCGGCGCGCAGCAGGGCGGGGTCCAGTATCTCTGGCCTGTTGGTCGCTGCCAGCAGCACAACACCAACGGAAGGATCAAACCCGTCCATCTCCGCCAGCAACTGGTTCAGCGTCTGCTCTTTCTCGTCATTGGCCCCGCCCGGAAGTGCTGCGTTGCGGGCGCGCCCCAGCGCGTCCAACTCGTCGATAAAGATAATCGCCGGTGCCTGCGCCCGTGCCTGCTCGAACAAATCGCGCACCCGGGCCGCGCCCACGCCCACGAACATTTCCACGAATTCCGAACCGGAAATAGAGAAAAACGCCACCCCGGCCTCGCCCGCCACGGCCCGTGCCAGCAGCGTTTTGCCCGTGCCGGGCGGCCCCACCAGCAGCACGCCCTTGGGTATATGCGCACCAAGCCGCCCGTAAGCGGCGGGGTCTTTCAAAAAATCCACCACCTCCTTCAGCTCCGCCTTGGCCTCTTCCACCCCGGCCACATCCTTGAAGCGCACCGGCACGGAACTTTCGGCATAAACCCGCGCCTTGGCCTTGCCTGCGGCCAGCACCCCGCCGCCCAGCCCACCCATGCGCCCGCCTAGCATCAGGTACCAAAACCCGGCCAGCAGCAGCAGCGGCAAAAACCACCCCAAAAGCCCGCTCAGCATTCCCGGCGCCGGCGTGCCAGAGAAAGTGACCTTCGCCTTGTCCAAATCCTGCGCCAGTGCTGGGTCTACCCGGTTGGTGGCAAATTGCGTGGGCTGGCCCGTGGCGCTTTTCAGCGTGCCGGTAATCTCATTGTCCGAGATGGAAAGGTCATTCACCTGCCCTTGCTTCAGCAAGGCCTGGAACTCGCTGTAAGGGATGGTTTTAACAGCTCCATTCCCCTGTGGCATCAGCAGGCTCAACAGCAACACCCCAACCGCCAGCATGGCGATTACAAAGCCAAAGCCTGCTCCCTGCCACTTACCCTTTGCCGCCACATCATTTCTCCCCGGCTGAGCCATGAACATAGCAACAACGCGCGGCCCATGGCTTGACCCCGATCAATCCAAGCCCTTCGCGCGGCGGCATGATCTAAATCATTCTCCCGTAGGCGCGGAATGGCTAAATTCACGCCCCGCTTTCCAGGCGTGGCGCCTGGCACAACGGGTAAGCCTCGTGCGGCCATTGCCAGAGTAAAATCAACCAAGGGGATGACCACCAATGTCACACCCGGCACGCCTGCTCCTGCTAATACCCATGGCGCTTTGTTTGGCCATTACGTCCGCTCATGCGCAGTACTTCACAAATCATAGCGGCTACACCAGCACGGGCCAATACCAGGTGCATCTGGAGCTATCTCCCTATCTTTGGCTGCCGGTCATGGATGGCTCATTCTCCCAGCCGGCCATCCAAAACGGCGCTTCCGGCAGTTCCCTGAATTCATCGGTGCATTCATCTTTCATGGGCGGCGGCCTGCTCCGCTTCGGCCCTTATTCGGCCGAACTCGGCATACAATATGCCGAAGGCGCCAGCAGCAAGCCGGCCGCTTCTGCCCCAGGCGGCACGGTGCGCCTGCAAACCTCTTATGTGCGGCTTGCCCCTGGCCTTGGTTACCAAATCTATCGTGGCAACATCTTCAACATTCCCTCATCGGCCGATCTCCGTGCCGGTTTTGCCTTTTACGAGAGTTGGTGGAACTTAAACGGCGAGGGCAACCTGACCGGCGCGCCCAGTGGCGGTGGCAATTTCATTCAACCCTGGGCCGGAACCCGGATCGATTTCATTCCAGCCCCGCATTGGCGCATAGATCTAAATGCGCTGGCGCAGGGTATGGGCATCGCCAATGGCTCCTGGGGCTGGGCCGCATCGGGGGTTATTTCTTATGCCGTGAATGATTGGTTTGACGTGAATGCCGGTTACAGCGCCATTAACACACAGCACGGCCAGGGCGGCGGCGCGCCAAAGCGCACGCTGGAGCTTAACGCCTATGGCCCCGTGCTCGGCGTTAGTTTCCGGTTCGGCGGGTAGCGGCAAGCCTAACCGCCTTACCATGGCCATTCCTCGCCCGTGGTGCTTCAGCTTTGCGCGGGCAGCTGCGGCAAAGGCTCCTCGGCGCTCAGCCAATACACGGCGGCGGGTGTCTCTATGGCAACAAGATTATCCGCGGCGGGGTTTTGGATATGCAGGCGCCGCGCGCCAGGAACAATGGTAATATCCAGCACTTCCACAATCGTCTCCGGCAGGCGCAGCATTCCCAGCACCTTTCCGGTGTGGAAATCAACCGCCGCAAGCCCGGCTTTGCAATCCGGGTTGTCCGCAAATACCGGTAGTTCGCGGGCCTTTGCGGTATCGCGCAGCGGCGAGATGCCGATAATCAATACATCTCCAAGCCGCCTCATGCCGCGCGTAAAGCCGGGCAGGCGGAGCATGGCCTCGCCTTTGCGCGTTTCCAGATTCATGCGCCACAGAGAGCCGGTGGCGGAATCAAGCACGAACAGGGTTTCATCAAAAACCCGCACCGAATGCGGCATGCCAAGCCCCTTGGCGATGACTGTATTGTGCATCACATCGATAACCACACCAGAATCCAGTGGCACATCGCGGTAGCCGCGGCGCGCATCCGTCTCGGCGAATGCGGTAACAAACCGGATACGCCCCTGCGCGTCGGCCGCGAAACTATTGAGATGGCACCGGTCCTCCGGCATCAATGCTGAAATGAAAGGCGGCTTCCACAGCGGCTCGAAACTATGCCGCATGTCAGAACGGCTGATGCAGGAAAACAGCGTGTTGGCGGCAACAATGCTGGGACCATCGAGGTGGATTTCGTGCAGCAGGCATTCGCCCGTGCGCCAATTCCCTACGGGAACAAAAATGGCATCGTAACGCCCTGGCGCGGCGGGGTACGGCGCTGCAAGCTGGCGCGAGAGCGCGTACATCTCAACAGTACGGCGCGAGGTCAGGGCGAGCCGCGCGCCGTCGAAAGCGGTGCCGAAAGGGTGGATGATCCGCGTTGCATCCACCGTCAGCCCGCCGCCTTCGGCGCCAATGCAAATGGCCTGGCCAGGGGCGGCCGTAACCACCAGAGACGCGCCCGCGCGGTCCAGCACGTCCACAAATCCGGAATCGGCCTGCACCTGGTCCGCACGCGCCAACGGAACTGCAGCCGGGGGTGGAAGAGACATTGGTCAGTGTCCTGATCGCTAAAGATGGTAAAATGCCAAACCCCTAGCGGCAATGCCTGGCCCCGGCAAGATTTGCGGCATAATGCCAATGCCGCAAAACCCAGCTTCTTGCTTTTCCTGTGTCAGCAAGCGGTGATACGATAATCAGGAAGAACCTGATCGCGGTAATTTGTATTAAGCTCCGGATTTGTGTAACCAAGACCTAATCAAGCAAGGGAGAAACCGCGTGGGCAGCGTTACATATACCTCCAACCCAACCATTATCGGGACAGCGGCGCTGGCGGATGGAAAGGTTGCCGTGCTCGCGGGTTATATGGGAGCCTCCTTATATTCAAGTTTTTTACCAATCCTGTTT
>JAKBCX010000034.1 GCA_021807465.1 Pseudomonadota bacterium
CGTCGGATTTTTTGATCTCGACACGGGAGTCGAGGAGCAAGAACACGCGGGAGAGGTTGGGGCGGCCGCGCAAATAATCCAGCATCAGCCCCTGCCAGTCACGCTTGATGGCTTGCGGGGCCTCGGCATAGCCGTAGCCGGGCATGTCCACCAGCACCAAGGGCGCGGCCTGGCAGGCGAAGAAATTGAGCTGGCGCGTGCGGCCGGGCTGATGCGAGACGCGCGCCAGCGCCTTACGCCCGGTGAGCGCATTCAGCAGTGACGATTTGCCCACATTGGACCGGCCCGCGAAGGCAATTTCCACGCCACGTGGTTCAGGCAAGCCTTCCAGCGTTTGCGCCGCGTAGAAAAACTCGCAACCGCTGGCAAACAGCTTACGCCCAGCTTCGAACGCCTCCGGCGTAGGGCCGGAGGCGGCGAAGTTCAGGCCTTGGCCGGCACCGTCTTTTTCGGCGCCGCTTGGCGCATGATGAGCCATTGTTGCCCCACGGAGAGAAGGTTGTTCCAAGCCCAGTAAAGCACCAGGCCGGCCGGCGAGCGTGCCAGCATGAAAGTGAAGATGAACGGCATGAACTGGAACATGCGCGCCTGGGCCGGGTCTGCCGGGGCCGGGTTGAGCTTTTGCTGCAGATACATGGTGAAGCCCATGATGAGCGGCAGGGCGCCCACATGCAGCAGCGGTGAAATAACCATCGGATCCCACGGGATGAGGCCAAACAGGTTGAAGATGTTGGTCGGGTCCGGCGCCGAAAGGTCGTGAATCCAGCCATAGAAAGGCGCCTGGCGCATCTCGATGGTGATGAAGATGACCTTATAGAGCGAGAAAAAGACCGGGATTTGCAGCAGCATGGGCAGGCAGCCCGAGGCGGGGTTAATCTTCTCCGTCTTGTAAAGCTCCATCGTGGCCTGCTGCAGCTTCACGTTATCGTCCTTGAACTGCTCGCGCAGCGCGGCGATTTTGGGCTGCACGCCCTTCATACGCGCCATGGAGCGGTAGGAATAGCTGGCCAGCGGGAAGAAGAGCAGCTTGATGCCAACCGTGAAGATAAGAATGGCCAAACCGAAATTACCGGTAAGGCTGTTGAGGTAATCCAGCGCGAAGAAGATGGGCTTGGTAAGGACGTAGAGCATACCAAAATCCACCGCCTTGTAGAAATTGGGGATATGGTATTCGCGCTGATAGCCATCCAGAACCTTCACCACCTTGGCGCCAGTGAAGAGGTGCGAGGTGAACGCCGCACTGCCGCCAGGGGCCGCGGTAACGGGGTTGGCGGTTATGAAACTGGTTTGGTACGCGCTGCCATCGCCATCCTTCACCGTGCCATAGCTCATGGTGGCGTGCATGGCGGCGCTCTGCTCGGGGGCCACGGCGGTCAGCCAGTATTTATCGGTAATGCCGGCCCAGCCGCCGGGGCCGGAGGCTTTGAAAGCACCGCCGCCGGGGACGTGCTCACCGTCGCTCTTCAAGGTTTTATACGATTCCTGCTTCAGCGTGCCGTTGAACACGCCGAGCGGGCCGTCGAACAGCACCCAGCTCGTCTCTTCCTTGGGCTTATAGTCGCGCACTACGCGCGACCACGGATAGAGCGCAACCGGCGCGCTGGTGTTGTTGATGACGTTCTGGCGGACGGTGAACATGTATTTGTCGTCCACCGAGAGCAGAAGCTGGAAAATAAGGCCCTGGCCGTTATCCCAGGAGAGGGTAACGGGCGAGGACGGGGTGAGGGTTTGCGCCGAAGGGGTCCAGACCGTGGAATCGGCCGGCACCTTGATGCCCGGCCCGGCGGACCAGCCGAATTGCGCGTAAGTGGGGGTAGGGCCGCCACGGCGGCCGAGAATCTGCACCAGCGGGGAGTCCGGCTTGATGGTCTCGTGGTAGCTGGTGAGGGTGATGTCGTCGAAAATCGCGCCCGTGAGACCGATGCTGCCCGTCATCAGCGGTGCATTAACGGCCAAGCGCGGGCCGGGGGGCGGCACTTCGGCGCCTGCGGCCGCGCCAGGGGCTGCCCCCGGCGCCGTGGTTTGCGCGGTGTGGGTGGTTTGCACCGTTTGCGGCTGCTGCGGGTGGGGGAAGAATTTATCCTGGATGAAGGTGAATATCCCCAGCACGGCAAAGGAAAACACGAGAGCGATGAGCAGGCGCTTCTGGTCCATGAAATTCAGGAATCCTTGGCTGGATGAGTGGGGGTGGGCACCGGGTCGTAACCGCCCGGGTTGAAAGGGTGGCAGCGCAATATGCGCCGCGCCGCCAGCGCGCTGCCGCGCAGCGCGCCATGTGTGGCCAGCGCCTCGCGCGCATAGGCGCTGCAGGAAGGGTAGAAACGGCAATTCGCGCCGATGACCGGACGCAAGGTGAGCTCATACACGCGCACGGCGCCGGAGAGCATATAGGCGGCTGGGCTCATGGCACGGCCTCGTGCAGCGCGGCGGCAAGGTGGCGGCGGAGCTTGGCGAAATCCATCGTGCCGGTTTCACGCCTTGCCACCAGCACGAACTCGGCGGCCAGGCCTGGCCGCTCGGCCAAAACAAGGCGCGCCGCCTCGCGCAGCCGGCGCTTGGCACGGTTACGCGTGACGGCGTTGCCGAGTTTTTTGGTGGCAGTGAAGCCAAGCCTCAATTCCGGCGCGGCAGTAACGGCCTGGAGCAGAAACCCAGGGCGGACGAGTTTGCGCCCCTGCGCCGCGAGGCGGAGGAAGTCAGCCCGCTTTTGCAGGCGCTTGGGCAGGGTTTGCCCGGCCATGGCCGCTCCCGCGCCGCCCTGCGCGGGCTTAGGCGGAGAGCTTGGCGCGGCCCTTGGCCCGGCGGTTGGCCAGAACCTTGCGGCCGCCGACCGTCGCCATGCGGGCGCGGAAGCCATGCCGGCGCTTGCGGACGAGTTTGGAAGGTTGATAGGTCCGTTTCACGGTATTCACTCCGGCATAAATAAAGACAAACAGGAACATCCCGGCGGTTACCCGCCGGGCAGCGTTGCCGGGGTATAGGCGGGGTAGGCGCGCGCCGTCAATGCGGGGATTGGCTGGTTTTTCCTGCCATGCTGGGATGGCGGGGCCAGAACGGAGAAATACCATGACCAATGCGTATGAAAATTTCACCGCCAGCCAGAAGGATGTTGTGGCGGCGCTGCGGCAGATGAGCACCGCCGCCACCGCGCAGGGGTTGGAGAAAGATTTGGTGGAATTGGTGAAAATCCGTGCCTCCCAGATAAATGGCTGCGCGTTTTGCCTGCAATTTCACCTTAAACTGGCGCGGCAGTTAGGGGTGGAAGAGCGCAAATTGGGGCTGGTGGCGGCATGGCGCGATTCGGGCGCGTTCTCGGCGCGCGAGATGGCGGCGCTGGCATATGCCGAGCGGCTGACACAGCTTGCGAACCATCATCTGGCCCCGCAAGACCGGCCCGTGGCGGGCGATGTTTTCTCCGCCGGAGAGATTGAGCATCTGACCATCGCCATTGCCACCATTAATGCCTGGAACCGCATTGCGGCGGCGCTACATTTCGCGCCAGCGCCTTGAAAGTGCTTGCTCTTAAACGAAACTGGGGGCAGCTTAGGCCTTATGGTTTCCACCGCCCCTAAACCCCGCATTGTGCTGGCGCTGCAAGGCGGGGGTGCGCATGGGGCGTTTAGCTGGGGGGTGCTGGACCGGCTGTTTGAAGCGGAAACGCCCTTTAGCGCGGTGAGCGGTGTTTCGTCGGGCGCCATGGTGGCGGCCATGGCGGTGCAAGGCTTTGTGCGCGGCGGGCATAAGGGCGCGCGCAAGGCCATGGCGCAGCTTTGGGAGCGTGTGGCGGCAGGGCCAGGGTTTGGCAGCGCCCTGCCAGACACACCGCTGGACTGGATGTGGGGTAAAGGGCTGGAGCTGGGCAATGAGCTGGCCATGACCGGCCTGACCCACGCTCTGCGGCTGTTCAACCCGGGCCTGTTGAACCCGCTGGGGCAGAACCCGCTGGCGCCGCTGCTGAAGGAAATGCTGGATGTGGACGCGCTGCGCGCGCCTGAGGCGCCACGGCTATATGTGGGCGCCACCGATGTGGAATCGGGCGCGGCAAAGGTTTTTACCAACCACGAGATTGGCGTGCGGCATTTACTGGCCTCGGCCTGTATTCCAATGATGTTTCCCACCATCGAGATAAACGGGCGGCATTACTGGGATGGCGGCTATAGCTGCAACCCGCCGCTGGCCCCAGTGCTCAGCCCGCGGCCAGAACGGGTGATTCTGGTGCGCGCCCAGCCGCGCCAGCGCAAGGGCGTGCCAAGCAGCACCGTGGATATTGTGCACAGGCTGCACGAGCTGGCATTTCAGGCGCCGCTGGAAGCCGAGCTATCGCTGCTGCCGCGCCACACCAGGCTGACCGATATTTCCGCCGACGAGGCGCTGGCGCACCGGCCGTTATCGTCCAAAACCAATACGGAAAAGGGCTTCCTCGACGATTTGTTCCTGGCCGGGCGGACAGCCGCAGAAGCCGCGCTGCAGCTTGCATGAACCCGGCCCGCCGCAAACGGCAGCGCTTCGACCTGTTCGGGGATTCGCTTTCAGGGCGCGTGCTATGGGTAACCGTGGCGGTGATTCTGGGCATCGAGCTGATGGTGCTGCTGCCGGGGCTGGGCAGGCTGCGCAATGACTGGATGTGGGAGCGCATTCATAAGGCGGAATTGCTCATCTACATGCCAGTGGCAACCGGCACGCCGGTGGATCCGGCCCTTTACGGGCAAATGCTGCAAAAGGCGGGGGTTTCCAGCATAGACTTTCAGGTGCCAGGCCAGCCCGCATTGCAGTTGCAAAGCGGGGCGGCACAGGCAAGGCCGGCGCAGATTATCGACATAAACGAAGAAAGCATCGGCTACGGCACCTGGCGCGCTTTGGCACGCATTGCCGGGCACGGCGCGCCGGCGGTGGATATACGCGCACCATCCAGCCTGGCGCCGGACTCGGCGATAGAGGTGCAGGCCGATGCCGGGCCACTGACCCAGGAGCTGCGCAGCGATGCGGCGCATGTGCTGACACTTACCGTGATTGTGGCGCTGATTACCGGGCTGCTGGTATTCGCGGTGCTGGACAAGCTGCTGGTGCGGCCGATGCGGGTGATTACCACCTCCATCATCAATTTCCGCGAAGACCCGGAACAAGACGAGGCCTCGGACCTGGCATGGCTGGCGGCGCGGCCGGAGGATGATATTTCGACCGCGGCGCGCGAGCTGAAAATTATGCAGGATGAGATGCGCGCGGCCTTGTGGCGCAATGCGCGCCTGGCCGCCGTGGGCACATCCGTGGCCAAGATCAGCCATGATTTGCGCAACATCCTTTCCACCGCCCTGCTGGTGGCCGACCGGCTGCAAAGCGTGGACGACCCGACCGTGCAGCGCGCCACGCGTACCTTTATTCCCGCCGTGGAACGCGCGGCGCAGCTTGTAACGCGCACGGTGGATTTCGCCCGCGAGGGGCCGCCGCCCATCACCCGCACAGCCGTGGCGCTGAACGAGGTGGCGGAGGAAGCGATCTCGGTGGTACGGCCGCTGGACCCGGATGTGCGCTTTGCCAATGAAGTGCCCGAGGCGCTGGTGCTGCCGCTGGACCGCGCGCAGATTTACCGCGTGCTGGTGAATTTGATGAAGAACGCAGCCGAGGCCGGTGCCAGAACCATAAGGCTTTATACAGACCGCGAAGGCTCGGTGACACAGTTGCGCGTGGCCGATGACGGGCCGGGATTGCCGCTGCGCGTGCAGGATAATCTGTTCAAGCCCTTTACCAGCTCTGGCCGTTATGGCGGCACTGGGCTGGGGCTGGCCATCGCGCGCGACCTGATTCGTGCCCATGGCGGCGATTTGGTGCTGGAGCAGACCGGGCCGCGCGGGACGGTGTTTTGCATGGACCTGCCAGCCAGCGATACATAAGTCTACAAAACAACTAGATAAATCGCGGTTTTGCTTTGCTGGAAATGGCGCTGGGGGACAAAATTTTTGTCTGAAGGACGCGGCGGAAAGGAGAAACTCTTTATTTTTACCGCCGCATTGCATCGCGGGAAAAAAACCTATTCTTGGTAGCATGATTCCTTTGGCGCTAGACCCAGAAAAATTGCGGATTGGCCTGGCTGGCGCCGGGGCAGCCGGGGCGCGGCGGCTGGCGGCTTTGCGGGCTGGCGGGGCCAAGCCTGTGCTGTTTACCAGCGATGCCACCCTGGCAGCGCAGGCCCCCGCCCTGCCTTTGCCGCTGGATGCTGAAGCACTGGCTGGGTTGCAAGTTCTCTATATTGCCGGGCTGGAGGCCGAGGATTACGTGCCCCTGGCCGAAACCGCCCGCGCCGCGCGCGTGCTGGTGAATGTGGAGGATGTCCCCGCGCTGTGTGACTTCCATGCCGTGGCGGAGGTAAGGCGCGGCGATTTGCTGCTGACCGTTTCCACCGGCGGCGCGGCGCCCGGGCTGGCCGGGGTAATCCGCCAGGCGCTGGAGCGCTGTTTTGCCCCGGAATGGGCCGGGCGCGTGGCCGAGCTGGCCGCCTTGCGCCGTGCCTGGCGCGCGGAAGGCGTGCCCATGGCCGAAGCGGCGAGGCGGATTGCGGCCCTGGTGCGGGAGCGCTGTTGGCTCTCCTGCCCGGCCAGTGAGTAAGGATTATGTTTTTGTCTTCGTCTCAGGACACGCAGATTATGCTTGATAATGTCACCCCGCCCGCCGCAGAGGCCATTTTGGAAGATGCCATCAAGCGGGAATTCAAGGGGCAGATCGCACTGGTTTCATCATTCGGCACGGAATCTGCCATTCTGCTGCATATGGTTTCGCGAGTTGACCGCAGCCTGCCGGTGATATTTCTGGATACGGGCAAGCTGTTCGCGGAAACGCTCGCCTACCGCGATGCGCTGGTGAAGCAGCTCGGGCTGACGGATGTGCGCTCGATTAAGCCTTCTGGCGCGCAACTCGCGGCTTACGACCCGGATGGGCGGCTATGGCAGAAAGATACGGATTTGTGCTGCGCCATACGTAAAACCAACCCGCTGGATGACGCGCTGACCGGGTTTACCGCCTGGATTACCGGACGCAAGCGCAGCCAGTCTCCCACACGGGCCAATATGCAGCCGGTGGAGATGGGGCCGGATGGGCGGATTACCGTGAACCCGCTGGCCTTTTGGAGCGATGAGCAGCTTGAGGCGTATTTTGAAGCGCACAACCTGCCGCGCCACCCGCTGCAGGCGGAGGGTTATACCTCTATTGGCTGCGCCGTATGCACCGCCAAGCCGCTACCGGGGCAGGATAAGCGCTCTGGCCGCTGGGCGGGGCAGAGCAAGACGGAATGCGGCATCCACATGCCCCGCGCCATGACCCAGCCAGATTGGCCGGAATCGCTCAGCTTCGAGGTTTGAGAGGCTATCGGCGGCGCGCGGCAATGCCGCTAATGCGCCTCGGATTCCTGATGGCCGCTCATGGCTGCCCCGGCACTGCGCGGCAGCCACGTGCAAAAAGGGCTGGCAAGCAGGCCTATGGCGCTGACCAGGATGAAGGCCGCGGCGTAGTCAGGCTTGGTGGGGATGGGGTGATGCCGCAGCATGGTTGAAATATCGAGCGCGGCGGCACCGGCGACGATGCCCATGGTGAGGGAAAGCTGCTGGATGGTGGAGTAGAGGCTGGTGGCGGCGGACATTCGCGGGCGGGGAATGTCGCCGTAAGCAATGACATTGAGGGCGGTGAATTGCAGCGAACGCAGGAAGCCGCCGATGAAGAGAATGAGGTTCATTAAAAGGCTGGGCCAGCTTGGCTCGAAGCTGGCGCACAGGCTCATGGCCAGGGCGGCGATGGCGCCGTTCCAGATAAGCACATTGCGGAAGCCGAAGCGGGCAAGCAGCGGCGGGGCGCAAGGCTTCATGAACATGGCGCCTGCTGCCGAGGTGAAGGTGATGAGGCCGGATTTGAGCGGGGTGAAGCCGAAGTTGAGCTGCAGCATGAGCGGCAGCAGGAAGGGCATGGCGCCGACGGCAACGCGGAACAGCGACCCGGCCAGGGCGGGAACCGCGAAGCTGGGGATTTTGAAAAGGGTGAGGTCCAGCACCGGCTGGGGGTGGCGCTTGGCGTGCCGCCAATATAAGGCGCAGGCGGCCAACCCGGCGGCATAGGCGGCGGCGGTCCAGCTTAGAGGGACGAGGTGGCGGCCCGTGGTCTCAAAACCCGCCATGAACAGCGCCATGGCAAGGCCGGAAAGGATGACGCCCAGAGAGTCGAACTTGCCGCCCCTGCCCTCTTCCTGCGTGTTGGGGATGAACATTGTTACGGCGAATACGCCAATAATACCGACGGGGACGTTAATGTCGAACACCCAGCGCCAGGAGGCGAAGGAGATGATGAAGCCCCCGAGCGGCGGGCCAATTACGGGGCCAAGCAGGGCCGGAACGGTGAGCCAGGACATGGCTGAGACCATTTGCTTCTGCGAGATGGAGCGCATGAGCACGAGGCGGCCGACCGGGACCATCATGGCGCCGCCCATGCCCTGCAGCACGCGCGCCGCCACCAGCAAAGCGAGGCTGGGGGCCAGGCCGCAGGCGATGGAGCCGAGGGTAAAAATGATGATGGCGGCGCGGAATACGCCGCGGGCGCCGAAACGGTCTGCCATCCAGCCCGAGGCGGGGATGAAGATGGAAAGCGAGATAAGGTAGGAGGTGAGCGCCACGCTCATGTAAAGCGGCGGCTGGTGGAAGCTGCGCGCCATAGATGGCAGGGCCGTGGCGATGATGGTGGAGTCGAGCGACTGCATGAACAAGGCCGAGGCGACGATGAGCGCCATGGTGCGCATGCGCTCGTCGCTGATGACCGGCTCCGCTTCAATATCCGCCATGCTCAACCCCGGCTCAGCCCCGCTTCCTCCAGCAGCCGCAAATAGCGCCGCCATCTTATGTTCTGTTCGCGGCCAAGCTCGGCCAAGAAATCCCAGGAATAGATGCCTGTGTCAAAACCATCGGAAAAGCGCAGGCGCAGGGCATATTTGCCCGCTGGCTCGGCGGATA
>JAKBCX010000035.1 GCA_021807465.1 Pseudomonadota bacterium
CATGAACCCCAGGCGGAAATACAACCGCCTGGGGAATTTTTTAGTTAATTTTCATTTCGATATATAATCAAAATCAGGTAAAATCGTAGTTTGCCGGTAAATTTTCCGCCGGATTCACGGGGATGGCATTATTACAGGAGTTGGCGAGACATACCGAATTTGAAATCAATGGATTGATTTCATTGCTCTTTCCGCCAGCGCTCGAATTCGAGAAGGCCTATAGGGACAAATTTGGTTAATTATCTCCAAATTTATACAGCTTTAACGAGAATATTAAACATAATTATTGACTTACTCTCTCTATGGTTGTAGTTTTAACTCAATCTTCTGGAGGTCACGATGAAAATCTTATCTTTTGAGACAATCTCAAACAAAAAAGATATGCTGACGGCGTTTCTCCGCTCGCGCCTGGCCATTGTCGATGAAACCAATGACCCGGAAGAAGCCCTCGATCTGGTTAAGTTCTACGATTACGACGTAATCCTCCTGCGCCTGTCGGAGGAGCGGCTGGGTGACCTCGATATTGTCCGCAAGCTGCGCATGGCCCGCGTCCGCGCCCCCATCGTCGCCGTCGCCCGTTCAATGAACGAAGCCGCGCGCTTGCGCGTGCTCCAGGCCGGGGCGGACGACCTTATTGTCGATGCGCTGTCTCACGAAGAGATTTTCATGAAAGTGCAGAACCTCATCCGCCGTTCGCGCGGCTTCCAGGAAAACGCGCTGCGCATCGGTTCGGTCGAAATCAACATGAATGCCAAGAAGATCTACGCCAAGGGCAAGCCGGTCACCCTCACCAAGAAGGAATACCAGATTGCCGAGATCCTCGCGCTGCGCAAAGGAGTGGTGCTAAGCAAGGAGGCCATTCTCGACCATCTTTATGGCGGGCTGGATGAACCGAACCCGAAGATCATCGACGTGTTCATCTGCAAAATCCGCAAAAAATTGCAGGCGCTGGGTGTGGATGATTTCATTGAGACGAATTGGGGCCGGGGCTACATGGTCATCGACCACCGTCAGGACGCTGCCCAGGCCGAAACTGGCCACCGGCAAGACATCCACGCCCGCGCCATCGCCTGACCCAGCACATAACAAACAAGGGCGGCGAAACGGGTGCGGCAAAACCAAGCAATGTTAATAAGGGTTATGCTAAAATAACATAACGGGACTCCGGCAATTTCCTGTATTGCCACGACACTTCTCCTTGGCGGGAGAAGCTAGATGCATCGCACGTGCCGGGAACCCCGATACTCAGGGTACAGCAACGACGAGACGCATCCTGGTTAGGTCAAGTTCGGCCCTCGGGCCGGGATCAATTGGGAGACGCTTGATGTTGCATATTCGGTTTATCACGATGCGAAGTCCTCACATCCTCGCTTGAACACAGCGCGCGCTAGCTTTCACGCGCCGCGATTTGGTTGTTTTGTACGCAATCGGCGGGTTAGACTCACCTGCCGGCGATTTGTGAGGATGTTTTCTCCATGAGCCTAATTGAAAACCGCGCGGCCATTGCGCCGCTGCAGCGCCGTGTGTCGCTCCGTGCCGGGGCGCAGACCCTTCCCAGCGTGGCCGAGATGGTGGCCAGCCTGCGCCCGTCCGAGCCGCTGCACTGCATCCGCCCGGCGGTTATCGCCACCGCCGCGCAAAACTTCACCGCCGCCTTCAACGGCGATGTGCTTTATGCCGTTAAATGCAACCCGGAACCCGCCGTATTGCGCGCGCTGTGGGATGGCGGCATCCGCCATTTCGACTGCGCCTCCATCTCCGAGGTCACGCTCGTCCGCCGCCTGTTCCCCGGTGCGCACATCCATTTCATGCACCCGGTAAAATCCCGCCCCGCCATCCGCGAGGCCTGGGGGCTGCACGGCGTGCGCGACTTCGTGCTGGATTCCACCAGTGAGTTGGACAAGATCATGCAGGAAATCGGCACCACCGCCGATGCCCGCCCCGGCCTGTTCATCCGCATCGGCCTGCCGGAAACCGGCGCCGTCATCAATCTCTCCAAAAAATTCGGGGCGGATTTCGAAACCGCCGTGGCGCTGCTGCGCGCCGCGCGCCCGCTGGCTGGGCGCCTGGGTGTGGCCTTCCATGCCGGCTCGCAATGCCTGGACCCGCTGGCCTGGCGTGACGCCATTGCCCTCGCGGGTGAGGTCATCCGCGCCGCTGGTGTACGTGTGGATGTGATGGACATTGGTGGCGGTTTCCCCGCCACTTACCCAGACATGGAGCCGCCCCCGCTCGGCGCCTTCATGGCGGAAATCGACGCGGCCTATGAACGCCTGGCCATGCCCTGGCTCAAGCTATGGGCCGAGCCGGGCCGCGCCCTGGTGGCTGGTGGCGGCTCGGTGGTGGTGCAGGTGCAGCTCCGCAAGGGCAACATGCTCTACATTAACGACGGCGTTTACGGTGCGCTGGCCGATGCCGGGGCGCTGAAATTCCGCTTCCCCACCCGCCTGCTGCACGCCCGCCCCAGCGCCGGCGCGCCGGATGCCGCTTTCGGCTTCTTCGGCCCAAGCTGCGATTCGTTGGACGTAATGAACGGCCCCTTCATCCTGCCCGATGATGTGCAGGAAGGCGACTGGGTCGAAATCGGCCAGCTCGGTGCCTACGGTACCTGCCTGCGCACCGCCTTTAACGGGTTCGACCGCGCTGCCCTGGTGGAGGTGCGCGACCGCGCCATGCTGGAAGCGCCGGGCAGCGAACCGGCGGCCTGATTGGCTAACGCCGTCCCGGCAAGCTATCCTGCCGGGACGGAGGAACCCATGCTGCTGATTATCCGCGAGATGCCGCAAGCCGTGCAGGAACGCGCCCGGCGCGAGCACAAAACCCGCGAGCTGCGCCTGCAAGGCCCGTTCAACCCGCAAGCCGTGCTCGACAACATCGAAGGCGTGAACGCCATCCTTTGCGTCACCACCGACAAGTTTGACGCGCCCCTCATCAACGCCCTGCCAGATACGGTGAAAGTCATCGCCACCTCATCGGTTGGCGTGGAGCATCTTGATTTGGACGCCGCTGCCGCGCGCGGCATTAAAATCTGCAACACGCCGGATGTGCTGACCAACGCCACGGCGGAAACCGCGCTCATGCTCATGCTCATGGCCGCGCGCCGGGCAGGCGAGGGCGAGCGGATTCTGCGTGCCGGGCAATGGCAGGGCCTCACCCCCACGTTTCTGCTCGGGCGCGATGTTTCCAGCAAGGTGCTCGGCATTTTCGGCATGGGCCGCATCGGCCGCGCGCTGGCCCGCATGGCGCGCGGGCTGAACATGCAAATTCATTACCGCAACCGCAATCGTTTGCCGCCCGAGCTGGAGCAAGGCGCCATCTACCATGGTGACGATGCAAGTTTCCTCGGCACCATAGATTTCCTGTCCATGAACGCCCCTGGCGGCTCCGCCACGCTGCGCTGGCTCAACGCGGAGCGCCTGGCCCTGCTCAAGCCCGGCGCCATTGTGGTGAACACAGGCCGTGGCACCAGCATGGACGATGATGCGCTGATCGCCGCCCTGCGCTCCGGCCATGTTGCCGCCGCGGGGCTGGATGTGTTCACCAACGAGCCGGAGATTGCCCCTGGCTATCTCGAACTCGAAAACGCCGTGCTGCTGCCGCATATTGGCTCGGCCACGGTGGAAACGCGCAACGCCATGGGCTTCCTGGCGCTGGATGGCATCAAGGCCGCGCTGGAGGCTTGATCCGCATCAATGAGGGCCGGGCGGCAAGGACGTAACATTTTCTGGTCAACGGAAAGGATACGCCATCATGCCGCTTCAACATATCAGGCTGCTCTTCGCCATTGCCGATGGCGAACATGCCCGCTTCGTGCGGCCGGATGGCGAGGACAACACGCTGCGCTCCTTCAACCGGGTGAACCCGCAAGAGGGGCGCGAAGGCACGGCCAGCCATCCACATGCGCAGGACAAGCAGAAATTCGCCGCTTGGGTAGCGGAGCAACTCGCGCATGATGCCGCGTCTTACGACGAGCTGGTGCTGGTGGCGCCTGCGCATATGCTCTCCGCCATCCAGGACCATCTGCCCCGCACGGTGAAGGACAAGATTGCCGGCACGCTGGAGAAAGATCTGGCCAAAATCCCTGGCCATGATTTATGGCCGCATCTCAAGCAATGGGTGAGGCCGGTACACAGGGCCAAGCTGCTTTAACGAGGAACGTTATTGCGGTCGCGGCGCAAAGACTCATCTCCGCCCTTATTCCTTACGCCAGATCGGCTCTTTCAGTTTGCCGATAAACGCTTCGTGTGCGGCAAGCTGTGCCTCATCCGGCACAATCAGCCGCGCCGTGCGCTGCGCCGGGGCGTCGTACTGGGCAAAGCTCAGCACTTCATCCGTCTCCAACACCAGCCCGCGCTGGCGCCCGCCGGTCAGTTCCACATACACATCGGCCAGCAGTTTGCAGTCCAGCAACGCGTTATGGGTGGTACGCGCTGAAAGATCGATGTCGAAACGGCGGCACAGCGCGTCCAGGCTGTTCGGCATGCCGGGGAAGCGCGCCTTGGCCAGCACCAAAGTGTCGATCATGCGCGCCCGCCCCAGCGCGGGCTTGCCCAGCCGCGCCAGCTCGGCGTCTATAAATCCGAAATCGAACGGCGCATTATGCGCCACCAGCGGCGCGTCGCCAAAAAATTCCAGCATTTTGTCTGCAATTTCGGCAAATTTCGGCTTGCCCTCCACATGCACGCTGGTAATGCCATGCACGCGCGTGCTCTCGGCGGGAATATCGCGCTCCGGGTCCAGCAGCGCGTAAAATTCGTTGCCCGTGGGCAGGTCATTCAGAAGCTCGATGGCGGCAATCTCAATCACCCTGTCGCCCGTCAGTGGCTCCAGCCCGGTTGTTTCAGTATCAAACAAAACCGAACGGCTCATAGCCCCAGCTCCTGCAAAACGCGCTCCACCTGTGCCTGTGTTTCCTCCAGCGTGCCGCTGGTCTCGATGACATAATCCGCCAGCCTGCGTTTTTCCGTATCCGGCATCTGCTTGGCGATAATCGCCTCCACATCCTTTAGCGGCAGGCCGCGCGCCAGCACGCGCCGCACCTGTATTTCGCGCGGGCAAGATACAGTGACGGTCTTGTCCATCCGCGCCGCCGCGCCCGATTCAAACAATAAGGGAATATCCAGCAACACCGCGCGCCGCCCCGCCGCGCGCGCCTGCTCCATGAACACGGCCTGCCTGGCTCGCACCAGCGGGTGCATAATCCCTTCCAGCAGCTTCATCTTCTCGCGGTCCGCCAGCACCAAGGCGCGCAGCGCGGCACGGTCCAGCACGCCATCATGCACCACGCCGGGGAAGGCGGCATCTATCGCCGGAATCGCCTCGCCATTCTTCGCCTGCAATTCATGCACGGCGGTATCCGCATTAAACCCTGGTACACCGCGCGCGGCGAACATGCCCGCCACGGTGGATTTACCCATGCCGATGCCGCCGGTCAGGCCGATGACCATCATGCGGCAACAATCCGGTAAAGCTCGTCATCCACAAGCGGCGTCACGCCAAACCAGGCGGCGAAGCCTGGCACGGCCTGGTGCAGCAACATGCCCAACCCCTCTACCGGCTTCAGCCCGCGCGCGGCGGCTTCCGCCAGCAAGGCGGTTTCCAGCGGTGCATACACAATATCCGCCACCGCCAGGCCCGGCGCGGCGCGTTCCAGGCTCATCTCTAAAGCTGGGTTATGCACCATGCCGAGCGACGTTGTGTTCACCAGCAGCGCATAATCGCCCAAAGCCGCCTCGCGCCGCGCCCAGGGCAGCACGCGGGCTGGGGGCAGGGCCGCGGCCAAAGCCTCGGCACGTTCTGGCGAGCGGTTGCAGATCGTCACTGCCGCACCTTCATTCTGCAAAGCGGCGGCAATGGCCCGCGCGGCACCGCCCGCGCCCAGAATCAGCACCGGCCCGGCGGCCGGGTTCACCCCATGGGCGCGCAGATTCGCCACAAACCCATACCCATCCGTATTCCGCCCTTCTATGCCGCGCGGGGTGAACAGCAGCGTGTTCACCGCCCCGGCCCGGCGGGCGAAATCTTCCACATGGGCGCACACGGCAAAAGCCGCCTCCTTGTGCGGAAGGGTCACATTGGCCCCGGCAAACCCGGCCTTGGCCAAGCCGTTCACGGCTTCGGCAAAATTTTCAGGTGCCACGGGCAGTGGCACATAGGCGCCGTCTATCTCATGGCGGTTCAGCCATGTGCCGTGGATTCGGGGGGAGCGGGAATGGGCGACCGGCCAGCCGATGACCCCGGCGAGCCGGGCTGAGCCGGTAAGGAGTCGCATGGCGCCACACCACCACGCCGCCACGCGCTTGCCAAGAGCAGCAGCAGCAGCACAGGGGCCAGATGCGCGAAGCGCGGCATCCAGGGCAGCAGCCCCGGCCCGAACCAGACAAGAAAGAACAGCACCGGCTCGCCCGGGAAAAACCCATGCCGTAACCTGTCCTGCACCAGCAGCGCCACGGCCAGCGATGCCCCCAGCAGGTCGTAAACATGCAGATACGGGCTGGCCAAGGCCGAGAGCACCAGCAGCGCCGCCGGGCTGCGCGTGAACAGTGCCGCCGCAATACAGGCCAGGCTCGCCACCCCTTGGGCCAGCAAGGCACCATGTGTGCCAATAAACGGCTTGGCCAGGGCAAATACGCTAATAAGCCCGCCCGCGAAATCTGGCGGCTGGCCGGTAAGCAGCACGTTGCTCATGGCCGGGCTGGTGAAGGTAATGAACCCGATCCACACTTTCGGCCCGAACACCGCCAGCGATGCCCCGGCCAGCAGCATGGCGGACAGTACCGCCCAGGCAAAGGCCAAACGCGAGCGCCGCAGCAAATTCAGTGGCAGCACCAGCCCAAGCTGCGGCTTTATAGTCGCCAGCCCAATCAGCGCCCCGGCCAAACGCGGCCTGGCCCCCAGCAGCAGCACCCCGCCGCCGATCAACGCTGTCATCAGCGCCGCGTTCTGGTGTTCCATCACATTTTCCAGGCTCGCCGGCGCCACCAGCATGGCCGCCACAAACCACCAGTTCTTGCCCGCCAGCCGCAGCACAAAGGCCAGCAGCGCCAGCGTTGCCGCATCAAACGCAAGAACCGCCGGCCATGGCGGCAGCCAGTCGAAGGCGGAGGCGATCAGCCCGTAGCTGGGCGGGTAGCTCCACAAATGATAAGGTAATTGTCCATATAGCCCCTGCAGGAAGCTCTGATACGCCGTATGGTCGAACAGAATGGATGCCTGGCCATGCAGCAGCAGGAAGCCGCCCGCCCATAAATCCAGCCCGTCGCGCAGCGCCTTGCCAGTCATGCCATGGTACTGGCCCCAGATGATGGCGGCGGCCTCGCAACAGGAGGGAATGGCGCAAATGGCCAGGATCAGGGCCAGTTTCAGGCGGGTGTGGAATTGACTTTTTTCGGCCATGTGCGCTTTAGTCCCGGCTTTCTTTCGTTCCGCGCTTTGAAAGCATATTCATGATCTCCGCGCTAATGCCGAATTACAACCGGGCCAATATTGCCTTCACCCATGGCCAGGGGGCCTGGCTGTTTGGCGAAGATGGCCGCCAATATCTCGATTTCGGCGCGGGCATTGCCACCTCCTCTTTAGGTCATGGCCATAAGCACCTGGCCACCGCCATCGCCGAGCAGGCCGCGAAGGTGATTCATGTGTCCAATTTGTACCGCGTGCCGCAGGCCGAGCGCCTGGCAGCGCGCTACGTGGCAGCCAGCTTCGCGGACAGCGTGTTTTTCTGCAATTCCGGCGCCGAGGCGAATGAGGGGCTGGTGAAGGCCATCCGCAAGGCGCAATCCGATGCCGGGCACCCGGAGCGCACCCGCATCATCTGTTTCGAGGGCGCATTCCATGGCCGTACCCTGGCCATGATCTCGGCCACCGGCAACCCGAAATATCTGGCCGGGTTTGGCGAGCCGGTGGAAGGGTTTGACCATGTGCCCTTCAACAATCTCAACGCCGTGCGCGCCGCCATCACGGCGGAAACGGCTGGCATTCTTGTGGAGCCGGTGCAGGGCGAAGGCGGCGTGCGTCCTGCTGCCCCCGATTTCCTGCGCGGCCTGCGCGCCGCGTGCGAAGAGTTTGGCCTGTTCCTGGGGTTCGATGAAGTGCAGACCGGCATGGGCCGGAGCGGCAAACTCTTCGCCCATGAGTGGGCTGGGGTAGAGCCGGATGTGCTTTCTTCCGCCAAGGGCATAGGCGGCGGTTTCCCCATGGCGGCGGTGCTGGCCAAAGAGCAGGTGGCCAAGGCGCTGGTGCCGGGCAGCCACGGCACCACCTATGGCGGCGGCCCGCTGGCCTGCGCCGCCGGCAATGCGGTGCTGGATGTGCTGCTGGCCGATGGTTTTTTGGACCAAGTGAACGATACCGCGACCTATCTGCGCGCCGGGCTGGAGCGGCTGGTGGCGGAACATTCCGGCATTTTTACCGAGGTGCGCGGCCTTGGCCTGTTACTGGGCCTGAAATGCACGGTGCCGAATGGCGATGCCCAGGCCGCCGCGCTGGCGGAAGGGCTGCTGACCGTGGCCGCGGGCGATAATGTGCTGCGCCTGGCCCCGCCTTTGATTATCGGCCGCGCGGAATGCGATGCGGCCCTGGAATTGCTCGGCAAAACGGCCAGTAAACTCGTGCTGGCGCAGACGGAAAGTGTGGCGAAGTAAGATGAGTGCCGTTGTGGAATTGCGTGCCGGCGCCCCCCGGCATTTTCTCGACCTGAAGGATTTCAGCAGCGCCGAGCTGCGCGCCTTGCTGGACTCCGCCGCTGCCCTTAAGCGCGCGCGCCGCGCCGGCAAAAAGCCGCTGGCGGGCAAAACGCTGGCCATGATCTTCGAGAAACCCTCCACCCGCACGCGCGTCTCGTTCGAGGTAGCGGTGAAGGAGCTGGGCGGCGACGCGGTGGTGCTGTCCTCGCGCGAGATGCAGCTGGGGCGCGGCGAGACCATTGCGGATACGGCGCAGGTGCTTTCGCG
>JAKBCX010000036.1 GCA_021807465.1 Pseudomonadota bacterium
GTCACCTCGCGGCCGAAATAATCCACCAGCACGGTCAAATCGTCATGCGGGAAGCGTTCCACGAACATTTCCGCCGCGCGCAACGTGGAACCAGCATAGCCAATCAGCGCATGGGGCATGGTGCCGTAGCCAACGGGCGCGCCGAAATAATGCGCCGTCCAGTCATTGGCGTTGCCGATGAAACCCTTCGCCCCTTCCCTCTGCGCGGCGCGCGAACCTACAGCAGCGGCATAGGCCATAATTTCCTGCATCTCCGCCCCAGCACAATGGCGCGCATCCATGGCCAGGAAAGCCGAACGCGGCAGGGCCATGCACATCTGAAACGCATTATGCGCGGCAACACAGGCAGCGCCTATTTTTTGCAGCGCCAGCGTCTCAAGGTCGGAAAGCGCGGCGAAGGAGCCGGTGACATAAACCAGCGGCTCGCCCGCCCCTACCCATTCGCCTTCCGGGTGCAGCAGCTCAATCTCAAATGCCTGCCCGCGCTCGCGCGCCACGGCCTCCAGCCATTCCACCATCAGCGCCGGGGCCGAGACCACCGGGCGGCGCAGGAAAATGGCGTAAGTCACCCGCGCATCGCCGAATTTTTCGACAATGGCGCGGGTGCGGTTGAAATACGTATCCGTGCGGGCAGCTATGTCCGCATCGCGCAATGGCGCGGGAATCACGCGGCGGCCCGCTTGGCGCGGCGCGCCTTCAACTCCTCCGCCAGGTAAAACGCCACTTCCAGCGACTGCTCGGCATTCAGCCGCGGGTCGCAGAAGGTCTCGTAGGCAGCACCCAGATCATCCTCGGAAAGCCCGCGCGCCCCGCCCACACATTCGGTTACGTTGCGCCCGGTCATCTCCAGATGCGCGCCGCCCGCCACCGTGCCCTCTGCCTCATGCGCGTCGAAAAACCCGCGCAGCTCGGCCACGATGTCGTCGAAGCGCCGCGTTTTCACCTTGGCGGCGGTGGTTATGCCGTTGCCATGCATGGCATCGCACAGCCAAACCGGCGTGCGGCCTGCCTTCTTCACGGCGCGCAGCAAAGGCGGCAGTTTTTCCGCCACCTTGCCAGCGCCCATGCGGGCAATCAGCGTCAGCCGCCCCGGCTCATTCTCGGGGTCGAGAATATCCATGATCCGCAGCAGGTCATCCACCTCCATCGAGGGGCCAACCTTCATGCCGATTGGGTTGCGTATGCCGCGCATGAATTCCACATGCGCGCCCTCGGCCTGGCGGGTACGGTCGCCAATCCACAGAAAATGCGCCGAGCAGGCATAGTAATCGCCCGTGGTGGAATCCACCCGCGTCAGCGCCTGCTCATAAGGCAGCAGCAGCGCCTCGTGGCTGGTGTAAAAATCCGTCTCGCGGATTTGCGGCGTGGTGCCGCTATCCAGCCCGCACGCGGCCATAAAGCGCAAAGTCTCGTCGATGCGCGCCGACAAATCCTGATAACGCGCCGCCAGCGGTGAATTTTTTACAAAATCCAGGTTCCAGCGGTGCACCTCGTGCAAATCGGCATAGCCGCCAGAGGCAAAGGCGCGCAGCAGGTTAAGCGTGCCGGCGGATTGGAAATAGCCAAACTCCATGCGGCTGGCATCGGGAATACGCGCCTCGGCCGAAAATTCCGGGCCGTTGATGATGTCCCCACGGTACGAAGGCAGCGTCACGCCGTCCAACGTCTCGGTGTCCGACGAGCGCGGCTTGGCGAACTGCCCGGCCATGCGGCCCAGCTTCACCACCGGCAGCGCGCCGCCATAGGTGAGCACCACCGCCATTTGCAGCAGCACGCGGAACGTGTCGCGGATGATATTGGCTGTGAAATCGCCAAAGCTCTCGGCGCAATCACCGCCTTGCAGAACAAATGCCTCGCCCTTGGCCGCCCGCGCCAAATGGGACTTAAGGTTGCGCGCCTCGCCCGCGAAAACCAGCGGCGGAAAGCGGGTCAGCCGTGCTTCCATGGCGGCCAGCCGGTCCGGATCGGGGTAGCTCGGCACCTGCTTGATGGGGCAGTTGCGCCAGCTTCCGGGTGTCCAGCCAGCATTCAGCGCGGCTGGGTTGATCGTATCCATGGTCTCTCCAAGAGGCATCCTATCGGGCCTTTATAGTCAATTATGTTAGCGCAAGGCTACACTGGGCCAATGCCCGGCCCGGCAACCCTGGTCTGTGTCCGCAACGTCACAAATTCCTCCGCCGCGGTGGGATGTATGCCAATGGTGCGGTCGAAATCCGCCTTCGTGGCCCCGGCGATCATCGCCACGGCCAGGCCCTGCATAATCTCGGGCGCATCCTCACCCAGCATATGCGCGCCCAGCACTTTATCAGTGGCCTCGTCCACCACCAGCTTCATCAGCGTCTTGCGCACCCGGCCGGTAAGCTGGTGGCGCATGGGAGTAAAGCGGGTCACAAACACCTTCACCCTGCGCTCGCGCGCCGCTTCTTCCTCGGTCAACCCCACCGTGGCGATGGGCGGGATGGAGAACACGGCGGTGGGCACATTGGCCAGACTCACCCCGCGCGCCTTGTTGCCAAACAGCGTATCGGCCAGCGCATGGCCCTCGGCGGTGGCCACGGGGGTCAGGTTCAGCCGGTCCGTCACATCGCCCAGCGCGTAGATATTCGGCACGGAGGTGGCGAAATCCGGCCCCACCAGCACCTCGCCCCTTTCGCCCAGCTTCACCCCCGCCTCTGCCAGCCCCAGCCCCTTGGTGTTGGCGGCGCGGCCGGTGGCGAAGAACACCAGATCAACCTCAACGCAGGTGGTGTCGCTCAGGCTCAGCCGCTTGCCGGTTTCCGTCTGGGCGATGGCCATGGGCACCGTGTCCGGGTGCAGCACAACACCGTTTGCTGTCAGCGCCTCGGCCAGCCCCTCGCGCAAATCCAGGTCGAAGCCGCGCAGCGGCAGAGGCTGACGGTAGATGAGATGCGTTTCCGCCCCCAGCCCGGCGAAAACCCCGGCAAATTCCACGGCAATATAGCCGCTGCCGATAATGGCCACACGCTTCGGCATTTCCGGCAGATAAAACGCATCGTCGGAAATGATGGCGTGTTCCGCGCCGGGAATATCCAGCCCTGTGGGATGGCCGCCCGTGGCGATGACGATCTTCTCCGCCGTTACGCGCGCGCCGCCCACATCCAGCGTATGCGCGTCGATAAGCCGGGCGCGGGCATCGAAAATTTTCGCGCCCGCATTCTCCAGCAGGCGGCGGTAAATGCCGTTGAGCCGGCCAATCTCCTTGTTCTTGGCCGCGATCAGCGCCTGCCAGTCATGCGCGCCGGGGGCGGCATCCCAGCCAAAGCCGCGCGCATCCTCGGCACTAGCGCCATATTCCGCCGCCATCACCAGGAATTTCTTGGGCACGCAGCCAATATTCACGCAAGTGCCACCCCAGAAGCGGCTTTCCGCCACCCCCACGCGCGCGCCATGCCCGGCGGCAATACGCGCGCAACGCACGCCGGCCGAGCCGCCGCCAATCACAAACAGGTCGAAATCCATCATCTACCCCCGGTTTCGCGGGGTTACGTAGCATCTACGCGCGGCGTTACCAGCCCCGCTTGCGTCAGGCGCCTGCCTCCTCCAGCGCGGGCGCATGGCCCGCCAGCTCGCGCAACCGGGCCAGAGTGGCGGGGCTGGAAAAAAACCGCGCTGGCGTGGCGCCCTTTGCCACGGGCTTTATCTTGCCCGCTTCAATATCCTCGATGGTCTGCAACACCCCCTCCGGCGTGGCGGGGAAGGGGAAAACCACACCGAATTTCGCCTCGCGCACCCTGTCCGCCGGGGCGCCTATATCGGGCACGAGCGGGATGAAGCCATGCTTCACCAGTTCGGACAATGTGTAGGAATAGGTCTCCGGCCAGCCGGAGAGGAACAGCCCCAGCCGTCCTTTGGTCTCTTCCAGCAAACCGGGCAGCTCCTCTGGCTTATATTTGCCGGTAATCGTCACATTCCCCACCGCTTTCAGCGCCTTGTCGATATCCGTATAGCCGATGACGCGGAAGCTGAGATGCGGGTGGGTCAGCCGGGCGCGCTTGGCGATGTCCAGCAGCAGACCCGACCCCTTATGCGGGCCAATGGCGCCGAGCAGGATAATCTCGTCATCGCTGCCCTCGCGCGCCTTGGCGGCCACGCCGTCTGCGGGTTCGGGGTGGGGCAGCGCCTCCCAGCGCAAGGCGGGGAATTGGCGGGAGAGATAAGACGCCGCATTGGCCGAGGGCGCCAGGCGGTGGGTGAAACTGCCCAGCAGCCCGGCCATGAGACCGCGATGCGCCGCCGGGGTAAGCTCGGCCATACGCGAATTCTCGTGCGCGCCGCCCATCTTCACGCAACGCGCGCATGTATCCGCACCGGCCCCGCCGCAGAACCGGCCAATCGCGTCGATCATCGTGACGCGCGGGCAGAAACTGTAGAAATCATGCGCCCAGAACAGGCTCTCCCGCCCTTGCAGCCAGGCGGTGAAGGCGCTGATGAATTCGGCGGAGAAGCCCAGAATCTGGTGCACCATCACACGCGCGGGCGATGCCACGTCCAGCAGGGCGAACAGCGCCTCCGCCTCGTCCGGTGCAAACCCGGCCCGCAGCAGCGGCGCCTCGCCACGCAGCACCATCAGCCCCTTCTCATCCGCCGAAAGCGTCAGCACCTGCGCGCCGCCCAAACCGCTAAAGGCCTCAATATCCCGCGCCGCGCGCACCGTGCCGCCTTCCAGCGCACTGTTGGACACAACCAGCACAAAGCGCTGCCCCGCCGCCACGGCCTTGGCCAGCCGCGCCGCATCCAGCCCCCAGCGCAAGCGGCGCAGGCCATCCTCGCGCTCAAACTGCATGATGATGGGCACATATTCGGGGTACAACGCGTTCAACCGTGGCATGTTCTGCGCCATCAGGCTGGCGCGCTCGGTGGTGAAGGAGACGCTCTCCTTATGCTCCACCAGCACGCCGCCAGCCGCCACATTACGGTAGCCCAAGGCGGCGGCACGGGCGCAAAAATCGTTTTCCTCGCCATAGCCGCGGCCAAAAGCCTCATCCAGGTGCCCAACCCGCCGCAGCACCTCGCCCTTGATGAACATGCAGAACCCGTGCCCGGTCGGCACGTCCTCCACCTTGCCCGCATTGCGCGCCAGCGCCAGTGCCGCCAGCTCGGGCCAGGTTACATCCTCCAGCGCCGCGCGGCATAAATCGGGGTGCGGGTACGAGAAGATGGTGGCGTTATTGGACAGCGCCGTAACCGTGCCGATTTCAGGATGCGCCGCCGCCACGCGCCGCAACTCTTCCAGCCCGCCCGCATACAGCACCGTATCCGCGTTCAGCAGCAGCACGTCAGAGCCGGACGCCATGCTCAAGCCCCGGTTCACGGTACGGACAAAACCGAGATTCTCCTGATTGGCAAGCAGCGTGACATTGGGCAGATGCGCGCAAGTCAGCAGCATCGCCGCCATCATCGGCTCGGGCGAGCAATCGTTGATGAGGATCAGATGATCCGTCTCCGCATTACGGTGCGCCAGCACCGAGGCGATGCAGGCATGGGTTTCCTCCAGCCCGCGATAAATGGGGATGATGATGGAAAGCCGGTTCGAGGATACCGCAACTGGCTGCCGTGCCAGCACCGCGCCGTTCTCCGCCCTGGCCCGGGCCATGTAATCGGCCAGCGCCTGCGTCAGCACGGCGCGCTCGCCCGCCGCCAGCCCCGGCAACCCCGTATGTATCAGCCGCGCCACGCGCTGGGCCGCCATTACCGTGGCGGCGCGGCTGGCGGCCAAATAAGGCCCCTCGAACAAATCACGCGCGCCGCCGGCAAGGCGCAGGCTCAGTGCCACGGGTGCTGTTTCCAACAGCGTCTCCGGCTCCAGCTCAATATCAAAGCCAGGCGTTTCCGCCCCGTCGTAAATGGCCCGCACATCCTGGCGCGCGAGGCTGGTGCTCCCTTCGCCCGCCAGCTTGCCGTTACGGTACACTTCCAGCGCAAATTCGCGCCCGGGCACCGCGGGGCTAAGCAGCCAGCCGCCGCAGCGCGTGGCGGAAATAATATCCAGATTACCCGCCAAGGGCAGGTTGCACAGCACTGTGGCAAACGCCACGTCATTTGCGCGCAAGGCCAGCATCATCTCGCCCGCGCCAAAGCATTTATCATCGAGCGTTATGGCAAAGCGCGCCGGGCTGAAAAGCGGATCGGTATCCTCATCGCTGAACGCGCTCTGCCCGCGCCCCACCTCCTCACCCCATTGGTTTACAATAGTGATAAAAGGGGGCGCGAAGCCGGGGATGCGCTCGCTCACCCAGCCCGTTATCCGATCCTGCTCCAGCACCGCCTTGCCATCGTAAAGGGCAGGGCCGGTCAGGAAGGGCGAGCCACTAATCTCTTCGCCATTGGCCAGAACATGCAGCAGGCGCGGCGCGGCCTCGGGCGGCAGGGCAATGCGGAAGGCCAGCGTGGACCGGCCAAAACCCAGCGCCTCCAAATCGTCCCGGTGGCGCGAGGCGCGGCCCTTGGCAACCTGCTGGCCGCGCGCATCCGTTACAACAACAGCACAATTTCCACTATCCGGCACGGCAATGGCCCAGCCCGTAAGGTAGGCGCCTTCCATGTAATCAACATGCCCCTGGACCGCCATCACCCGCTCCATCACCACCTGTTTGCGCAGTTACCTCATATCTTCACGATCTGCCACGCCAACTCAAGCCATCGTGAACGGTTTTTGCCACAACTGGCACTGGCTCCGTTCTGTCATTCATGGCAACCTTACGGCGTGCCAAACCAGCCTTAACGCAAATATTCCGGTGAGGTGTGCTTTGCGATCCTACCATTATTTAATCAGCAATGCCGGCACCCCGAACGGGCATTATGTTGAATTACTCGAATCCCGCCTCATGGAATTGCTCCAGACCATGCTGCTCCGCGTAAGGGTGGATGAATCCTGGTATCTGGCAACCTACCCAGACGTTGCTGCAGCGGTGCGAAAAGGCGCCCTGAAATCGGCGCGCGAGCACTATATCCGCGCCGGATATTTCGAGAACAGGCTGCCAGCCCCCATAGCGGTGGACGAGGAATGGTACATCAACGAATATCCCGATGTTCTGACCGCGATTAAATCCGGCGCGCTGAGCAGCGCGCAGCAGCATTTCGAACGTAACGGCTTCAAGGAAGGGCGCTTGCCCGCCGCAGGCTGGTCGCTGCTTAGCTGAAAGCCAGGTTGTTTGCCTGTAAAACTTAACCGGGCGCCGCTCCTGGATTTTCACACCTGAACAGAAACGATGTTACGCGGGCAGGTGCAGCCAGGTGGGCGGGCGCGGCGTCAGCGCGGCGCCTTCCACGGTCAGCGCCTTGTCCAGCGCATCCACGCGCAGCATGGCCAGTGCGTGCACACCGGCGCGCGAGCATAGCCGGCCTACCTCCACATCTCCCGCCAGCACCGGCGCGCCGGGCTGGGCCGGGCCGCTCAGTTCCACCGGCACCAGGCGGCGCTTTACCAACCCGCGATATTTCGTCCGCGCCGTAAGTTCCTGGCCCATATAGCAGCCTTTATCCCAGGCCACGCCGTCCAGCTCGTCGAACCCGGCTTCCAGCAGCAGCGTCTTGTCCGGCTCCAAATCCGGCGGCCCATCCGGCAGGCCCAGGGCGATGCGGTGGGCGGCGTAATCCTCCGCGCTGGTATTTTCGGGCAGCGGCGCCGTGCTCAGCACGCGCCAGCCTGCTTCCGGCAGCCGCGGGTCGGGGGCGCAAATGGCCGCATCCGGCACCGGGCCACCCCAGGCCGCGTACACACCATATTTGTCTGACACATCCGCCAGTTCTGCCGCCGCGCGCAGCTTGAAGCGCCGGAGCTTGGGCATAAGGGCCGGAATATCCGCCGCCAGCACATCCAGCAGCAGCACCTGTTCCGTGGCGAAGATAAAGAAATCGGCCAGATACTTGCCCTGCGGCGTTAGCAATGCGGCCCACACGGCGCGCCCCGGCGCCGCCTTGGTTACATCGTTGCTCACCAGCCCGTTCAGGAATGCCACGCGGTCCGCGCCGCCAACTTCAATAACGCCGCGCTGCGGCAGATGCGCCAGTTTTGTCATGGTCCGGAAGATGGGCGAGGCAAAGGCCCCCGGCAAGCCCGAAGGTTTGCGCTTAGGGCTAAACCGGCTAGATGCGCGGCCAGCATGCGTATTCTGTTCATCACATCCTCCCGCATCGGCGATGCCGTCATCTCCTGCGGCATATTGGAGCAGCTCCGCCGCAACCACCCGGCGGCGCGCTTCACCATTGCCTGCGGCAGCGTGGCGGAAGGGGTGTTCACCCGCTTCCCGGCGCTGGAGCGGCTGATCGTGTTCGAGAAAGAGCGTTTCGACCTGCATTGGCTGAAACTCTGGGCCAAGGTGGCACCGCATCTGTGGGACCTGATCGTGGATGTGCGCGGCTCGGGCCTCTCGCTCTTCCTGGCCGCCAAACGCCGTAAGATATTGCGTGGCGGGCGGCGCCCGGGCCGGCGCTATATGCAGCTTGGCACAGCACTCGGCTTCACCCCGCCGCCTTTGCCCGTGGCCTGGAGCGCGCCGCAGGACGATACCAAGGCCGCCGCCCTGCTGGGGGATGGCCCCATCATCGCCCTTGGCCCCACCGCCAACTGGGACGGTAAAATCTGGCCGCCCGAGCGTTTCGTTGCCCTCTATCACGCCCTGGCGCCGCTCATTCCCGGCGCCCGCCCGGCCATTTTCGGCGGTCCCGGCGAGGCCGAAGCCCGCCGTGCCGCGCCCGTGCTTTCCGCCCTGCCCGGCGCCATAAACCTGGTGGGCAGCCTTACCCTACCGGAAGTGACGGCGTGCCTGAAACGCAGTAAGATATTCATCGGCAATGATTCCGGCCTGATGCATCTGGCCGCCGCCGCGGGCACGCCCACGCTCGGGCTGTTCGGCCGCTCCAAGGCCAGCGAATACGCCCCCGCCGGGCCGCG
>JAKBCX010000037.1 GCA_021807465.1 Pseudomonadota bacterium
AGGGTTCCATTACCTCGGTGCAGGCCGTATACGTGCCCGCCGACGACCTGACCGACCCGGCCCCGGCCGGCACCTTCGCGCATTTGGATGCGACGACCGTGCTGAACCGCGCCATTTCGGAAAAGGGCATTTACCCGGCGGTGGACCCGCTGGACTCCACCTCGCGCTCTCTGGACCCGCGCGTTGTGGGCGAGGAGCATTACCAGGTGGCGCGCGACGTGCAGTGCATTCTGCAGACCTACAAGGCGCTGCAGGACATCATCGCCATTCTGGGCATGGACGAGCTTTCGGAAGACGACAAGCTGGTTGTGGCCCGCGCCCGTAAGATCGAGAAATTCCTCTCGCAGCCCTTCCATGTGGCGGAGGTCTTCACTGGCTCGCCCGGCGTGTTCGTGAAGGTTGAGGACACGATCCGCTCCTTCAAGGGCATTGTGGCTGGTGATTACGACCATCTGCCGGAAGCCGCCTTCTACATGGTCGGCACCATCGAGGATGCGATCGCCAAGGCTGAATCGCTGGCGGCGAAGGCCTGAGCATGAGCATTGCCCTGGAAATTATCAGCACCGAGAAGCTGCTGCTGTCGCGTGATGTCGACATGGTCGTCATTCCCGGCACGGAAGGCGATATTGGTGTGCTGCCCGGGCATGCCAAGCTGATCACGGGCTTGCGCGGCGGGCTTGTCGATATTTACGAAAGCGGCAAGATATCGGCGCGCTATTTTGTCTCGGGTGGCTTTGCCGAGGTTACCGAGTCGCGCTGCGCGGTGCTGGCGGATGCCATTGTGCCGCAGGAGCAGTTGGACGAAGCCGCCGCCCAGGCGGCTTTGGCCGAAGCCAAGGCGGCTTACGATGCGGTGGATATTCACGATACCGATGCCTACCGTGAGGCCTCTGACAAGCTGATTTCGGCCCAGGCCATGGTGGATAGCGTCACGCCGCATCAGGCGTAGATTAGGCTGAATGACTGCAAAAGGCGCCTTCCGGGGCGCCTTTTTCGTTTATGCCTTCCGCAAAAATTCCTGCTTCAGCATATAGCCGCCATGTTCCACGGCATGGCCGCCGCCGTCCACCACGCGGATATTCTTGAGCTTTGTTCCGACTTTAAGCGTGGTGGATGAGCCTTTGACCTTGAGGTCCTTGATGAGCACCACGCTGTCGCCGCTGGACAAGATATTGCCATTGGCGTCGCGCACTGTTTCCGCGGCCTCTGCCGCTTCTGCCGGCCATTCATGGCCGCAAACATTGCAGACATAATGGGTGTCCTGGATATAGGATTCATCCATTGTGCATTGCGGGCAAGATGGGGTGGTGCTCATACCCATTCCTCCTAGGCCTGGTGCGGGGCGCGTGCAATATGGTGCGGGTGCGGTGCCCCCTAGCCGGGACGCAACCTCCCCGTTAGACTCTCGCCAATGGCTGATTTAACACCTTGTTCCTGCGGTTCCGGCCTGCGGCGCGTGCGCTGTTGCGGGCTGGATGTCTCCACCCTTTCGCCGCCCGAGGCGACGCAGGCGCTAAGCCCGCTGCTGGCTCAGGCCGAGGCGGCGCTGAATGCGGGCGATATGGTAACGGCCGAGAACCATACCCGGCATTTGCTGGAGCTGGCGCCGGGGCGGGAAGATGCGCTGATGTTCCTCTACCGCACCAGTTGCCAGCAGGGGCGGATGCAGGCGGCGGAGGCGCTTATACGCCGGGTGGTGACGCTGAACCCGAATAATTTCTGGGCCACCAACGAGCTGACCCTGATACTGCTGAACAAGGGCCAGCTTGCCGAGGCCGAGCTGCATGCACGCAACGCCATACGCATAGCGCCGCAAAATGCGCAGGCGCATAATCTTATGGGGCTGGTGCTGACTGAGGCCAACCGGCCCTTGATTGGGGAGTACCATTACCGTCGCGTACTGGAGCTGGCCGAAGGAGAGGAGCCGATCACGCTTGCCAATCTGGCCTGGAATTTGAAGAACCAAGGCCGGATAGACGAGGCGCGGGAGCTTTATAAACGCTCCATGGCGCTGAAACCCGGCGTGCTGCAGACCGTTCTGGGCTATGCCAAGATGGAAGAGGCGGACCGCAAATTCGGCCGCGCGCTGGAATTGCTGGACGAGGCGGAGATTCTGCTGCCCGATAATCCTTCCGTGCAGCTTACCCGTGCCACGGTGCTGGCGCGGCAGAAAAAGCGCGAGGCGGCGCTGGCGATTCTGCACGAGCCGGAAGATGGGCGGGTGAGGCTGGGGCCGGCGGAAATGTCGGAAAAAGGGCGGTTGCTGGATGAGATGGGCCGTTATGACGAGGCGTTTGCCTGCTTCGACACTGGCAAGAAACGCGCGCTGGAGATGGGCGCGCGCAGCTACATGGCCGATGCCGCGGCAGAGCAGGCCACGAGGCTGAAAGGGTTTTTTACTGAACGGCGCTTGAGGACCCTGCCGCGTGCCGAGCGGCGCGCAAACATGCCGCAGCCTGTGTTTGTTGTGGGCTTTCCGCGCTCTGGCACCACGCTTATCGAGCAGACGTTGACCGTGCATCCGCAAATTTCGGCGGGTGATGAGCTGCCTTACATCAGCGACATCACGCAGATTATGCCGCGCCTGCTGGCCAGCCCGCTTGCCTACCCTGAGGCGCTGGCCGAATTATGGATGGGGGACCAGCGCGATGGGTTGAACGAACTGCGCGATTACTACCTTAACCGCGCCGCCAAGGCGGGAATCTTCAAGGCAGGAGCTGCGTGGTTTACCGATAAGATGCCGCTGAACGAGACGCATCTGGGCCTTATCTCGCTGCTGTTTCCGGCCTCGCCCATAATCCATGTCATCCGCCACCCGCTGGATGTTCTGCTCTCGGTTTATTCCAATCATCTCACCCATGGCTTTTTCTGCGCGGCGCAGATGGAGACGATCGCGCAGCATTATAATCTCATCGCGGATCTTATTCTGCATTACCGCAATAATGTGAAGGATATGCGCTATCTGCCGGTGCGTTACGAGGATGTGGTGGTGAACCAGGAAGCCAATGTGCGGAAAATCCTGCAATTCATTGGGGTGGAATTTGATCCGCGTTGCCTCTCTTTCGAGCAGAACACGCGCTATGCCCGCACGGCTTCTTACGCGCAGGTGACGGAGAAGCTGTATGACCGGTCGCGCTACCGTTACCGGCCTTACCTGAAACATCTCGAACCCGTGCTGGAAACATTGCGGCCGGTGATCGAGCGGCTGGGTTATGTTATTGAACCGCCCGATAAGCTGGCGGCGGAATAGGAGGTAGAATGTTCCGGCAACCTTTCTCACTCGCGATTATCTTCTCTCTGGCGGGGGCTATTCCGTTCCTGTTCCTCGGCGCGGTGGTGCTGCTCGACCCGCTGCAATCGCGCGCGGCCATCGAGGTACTGATTTCCTATGGCGCGGTGATCCTTTCATTTCTGGGCGCCGTGCATTGGGGGTTTGCATTGCGCGAGTCCGCACACCCGGTAGATGGTGTGCCGCTTTCACCCGCCAAGCAGGGGGCGGAGCGGGAGTTGCTGGCTTTCGGCGTTATTCCCGCGCTCGTCGGCTGGCTGGCGCTTTCGGTTATGCTGCATTTCCACTTGCCGGCTTTGGCTTTGTTTGTTGAGCTGGCTGGGTTTTTCCTTACCGTTGTGGTGGAGACCATCGGGCGCGGGCGCGGCGTGGTGGCGGGGAATTACCTGGTTCTGCGCTGGGCGGTTTCGGTGATTGTGCTGCTGGTGCTGGCGGCTGTGCTGGGCGCGGTGCTGGCCGGGGTGCGTGTGGGATGATGCGCCGGCTGGCGCTGGCGCTGCTGGGCCTCGCCGTGCTGGCGGGCGTTTTCGCGGGCTGGGTAAAGCTGACGGAACCGGATATTGCGGCGCTGCCGCCATTGCGCAATGGCGATCTTCTGTTTCAATCCGCGCGCTCGGACCAGGCGCTGGCCATCATGCTCGCCACGCGCAGCCTCTACACCCATGTAGGGCTGGTGGAGCGTGAGCCGGATGGCTCGATCGAGGTGATTCAGGCGGCGCAGACCGTGGTGAAAACGCCGCTCGCGGACTGGCTAAAGCAGAGCTATGGCGAACGCCTGACCATTGAGCGTTTTCCCGGCCTCTCCCCCGCGCAGGCGGCGCAAATTGTGGCGGCGGCGGAAAAACTTCTGGGGCGGCCTTATGATTATTTCTTCCGCCTGACGCCGGATGAAATCTATTGCTCGGAACTGATCTACGACGCTTTCCTCGACGGCGCGCATATCCAGCTTGGGCATTTGCAGCCCCTTGGCACGCTGGGCATTGATAATTTCGCCGTGCGCAAAATCATCCGCGCGCGCTGGCGGTACGATCCGGGCTGCCAGGAGAGGGGCGCGAAGGATTTTGCCGCCTGCTATGCCATTCTCTTGCGCCGCGAGATCATCACGCCCGTGAGCCTGGCGCGCGATGCACGGCTGGAGACGTTGTACGATAATTACTGAGGGCTTGCTCTCGCGGAGAGGCATTGCGAGCACAGCGAAGCAATCCATCTTCGTGCCGTGTCTCGAAAGATGGGTCGCCGTGCTGCGCTCGCGATGACTTTGCGGATGCTTCCTAAACCGGGCTGGCCGTAAATCCCGCTTCCTTGATGGCGGCGGCGAAATCGCCCGTACCGGTAATCTGCACGCGCTTGGCGGCGAGGTCGGCGGTAATTTTCGCGCTGGCATCCTGGGCGTGAACGGCCTCGGTAATGGCGCGGACGCAGGATTGGCAATCCATGTCGGGCACGTGGAAGTTTTGGGTTGCGGTCATGTGTGGCTCCTTTGGCTGCCATGTAGAGATTGCCCCCATGGCAAGGTCAAGCCAGGTTGACCTTGCCATGATGGGATACCTATCTCCTTGGGTATGGACCAGACAGCACAGCAGGACATCACACTTACCGTTACCGGCATGAGCTGCGCTTCCTGTGTGGGGCGGGTGGAGAAATCTCTGCGCCGCGTGCCGGGGGTGGAGGATGTATCGGTGAACCTCGCCACCGGGCAGGCGCATATTCATGGCGCGGCGGCGGTGAGCGAGGCGGCGTTGATCGAGGCGGTGCGGAAAAGTGGCTATGGCGCGGCGCCCGTGGCGGCGGCGCTGCCTGAGCGCGGCCATGCCGAGGCCTGGCGCCTGGCGGCCGGGTTTGCGCTGGGCGCGCCGGTGTTTCTTTCCATGGTGTGGCATGTGCCGGGTTTGGTGCAGCTTGTGCTGGCCAGCCTGGTGCAATTCTGGCTAGGGGCGCGGTTTTACAAAGGCGGGCTGGCCGCCTTGCGCGCGGGCGGTGGCAATATGGATGTGCTGGTGGCGCTTGGCACCAGTGCCGCCTGGGGGTTGTCCGTGTGGCATGTTTATGCGGGCGGGGCGCTTTATTTTGAATCCTCCATCGCGATCATCCTGCTGGTGCGGCTTGGCAAGTTTCTTGAGGACCGGGCCAAGCGCGAGGCGGCTTCGGCCATTTTGGCGTTGCAGAAGCTGCGCCCGGATGTGGCGCATCTGGCCAATGGCGAGGATGTGCCGGTGGCCCGGCTGGCGGCGGGTGACGAGATAGAGCTGCGCCCGGGCGAGCGTGTGCCGGTGGATGGCGAGATATTGGAGGGAACATCCAGCCTGGATGAAAGCCCGGTAACCGGCGAGGCGCTGCCGGTGCCGCGCGGCAAGGGCGCGAAATTGCTGGCGGGCACGCTCAACCTGGACGGCGTGCTGCGCCTGCGCGTGACCGGCGCGGCGGGGGAGAATTTTCTCGACCGCATGGCGCGGCTGATTGCGGCGGCGCAGGGCGAAAAGCCGCAAGTGCAAGTGCTGGTGGACAAGGTGGCGGCTATTTTCGTGCCCGTGGTGCTGGGCATCGCGCTGCTTACCTTCGGGCTGTGGATGCTGCATGGCGCGGCTTTTGGCATGGCGCTGCTCAACGCGGTTTCCGTGCTGGTCATTGCCTGCCCCTGCGCCTTGGGGCTGGCCACGCCGGCGGCCATTCTGGCCGGTACGGGGGCAGGGGCGAAGAACGGTATTTTGTTCCGTAACGCCTCGGCGCTGCAGGCGGCGGCGGGGGCGGATATGCTGGTGTTCGACAAGACCGGCACGCTGACCAGCGGCACGCCGCGCCTGGACCATGTGGCCACGCTGGGCGCGATGGAAGCCAAGCAGGCCAGGGAAATTGCCGCCGCGCTGGCGGCGCGTGATACGCACCCTTTAAGCGCCGCGCTGCGCCTGCCAGATGTGGCGCCGGCCAGCGCGGTGCAGGTCCTGCCTGGCAAGGGGCTGCGCGGCGTGGTGGAGGGCAGGGCGTATCTGCTCGGCTCGGCTGCTTTGGTGCCGGGCGTGCCCGCCCCTGCGGGTGGGGCGAGCTGGTCTTATCTGGCCGAAGAAGGTGGCGCGCCTTTGGCTGGCTTTGCCTTTACCGACACTCTGCGCCCCGGCGCGCGCGAGGCCGTGGCGGCGTTGCGCCAGGATGGTTTGCGTGTGCTGATGCTGACCGGCGACCGGCGCGAGGCGGCCGAGGCGCTGGGGCTGGAGGCGGATATTATCGCCAGGGCAAGCCCGGAGAAGAAGCTGGATGTGATCCGCGATTTGCGTGCCGCCGGGCATAAGGTGGCGATGGTGGGGGACGGCATAAACGATGCCGCCGCGCTTGCCGCCGCCAGCGTGGGCATGGCGATGGGCGCGGGGGCGGATGTGGCCATAGAGGCGGCAGATATATCGCTATTGCGGCCAGACCCGTTTCTGGCCGTGGGCGCTTTGCGCCTGGCCCGCAAAACCCGCCTTGTGCTGTGGCAGGGGCTGTTCTGGGCGATGTTCTACAACGTCATCGCCATACCGGCTGCTGCCTTGGGGCTGCTTAACCCGATGATCGCGGGGGCGGCCATGGCGGCGTCCTCGCTTTGCGTGCTTGGCAATGCGCTGCGTCTGCGCCATTGGAGGGTTCAATGAATCTCGTCACCATCGCACAGGCTTCCGCCGCCACGGGTGTGTCGGCGAAGATGATCCGGCATTATGAGAGCATCGGCCTGATAAGGGCACCGGTGCGTACCGAGAACCGCTACCGCCATTATAACGAGGCGGATTTGCACGATCTTGGCTTTATCCGCCGCGCCCGCGACCTTGGATTCTCGTTTGAGGACATAAGGCAGTTGCTGGATTTGTGGCGCGACAAGGGGCGCAGCTCGGCCGAGGTGAAGGCGATTGCGCTGCGCCACATTAAGGAATTGGACGATAAAGCGGCCCAGCTTGCCGCCATGAGCCGCACGCTGAAGCGGCTGGCGGAGAGCTGCCATGGCGATGCGCGGCCCGATTGCCCGATTCTGGAGGCGCTGGACAAGCCCGCCCCGGCGGGCGGGTGCTGTAATCCTTGACTTTCCGGGCTGGTTTGCCGATACGGGGCGCGTTGAAGCTGGCGCGCGCAGCGCTGGGCGTGCTCAGGCGCGCCGCACCATATGAACGGGTTCCATTTTTGTCTGATACGAACGACTCCGAGAATGCCGGGACGCCGGTAGAAGAGCAGGCGCCGCGCCCGGCGGCTGATGAGGCCGCGCCGGTTGAGAGCGCCGCCAAAACCGAGGCCGAAACCCCGGCGGAAGAGCCGGTTGAGGAAGGGTTTGGCCCGCTGGGCCTCTCTGACCCGATTTTGCGGGCGCTGCACGAGAAGGGGTATTTGCGCCCCACGCCCATCCAGGCCCAGGCCATTCCCACTGTGCTGATGGGGCAGGACGTGCTGGGCTGCGCGCAGACCGGCACGGGCAAGACGGCGGGCTTTACCCTGCCGATGCTGGATATTCTCTCCGGCTCCCGCGCCCGCGCGCGCATGCCGCGCTCGCTTATTTTAGAGCCGACGCGAGAGCTGGCGCTGCAGGTGGCGGAAAATTTCGTTCAGTACGGCAAGTACCTTAAGTTGAACCATGCACTGCTGATTGGCGGCGAGAGCATGGCCGACCAGAAGGAAGTGCTGAGCAAGGGCGTGGATGTGCTGATTGCCACGCCGGGCCGGTTGATCGATTTGTTCGAGCGTGGCGGGCTGCTGCTGACCGATGTGCGGGTGCTGGTGATAGACGAGGCTGACCGTATGCTGGATATGGGGTTCATCCCCGATATTGAGCGCATTGTCTCGCTGCTGCCGCGCAAGCGCCAGACCTTGTTCTTCTCCGCCACCATGGCGCCGGAAATCCGCCGCCTGGCCGATGCGTTCCTCGATAGCCCGAAGGAGATTACCGTCTCTAAACCGGCTTCGGTGGCTGTTACCATTACGTCAGGCCTGGTGCTGGTGAATGAGCACGACAAGCGCGAGGCGCTGCGGCGGCTGATACGCTCGGAGGATGTGCAGAACGCGCTGATCTTCTGCAACCGCAAGCGCGATGTGGATATTCTGCTGAAATCGCTGCTCAAGCATGGCTTCTCGGCCGGTGCGTTACATGGAGATCTGGCGCAGAGCGTGCGTTTTGCCACGCTGGAGAAATTCAAGGCGGGTGAGCTGCGCTTGCTGGTCTGCTCCGACGTGGCGGCGCGCGGGATTGATATTGGCGGGCTTTCGCACGTGTTCAATTTCGATGTGCCGCACCATGCCGAAGATTATGTGCACCGCATTGGCCGCACCGGGCGCGCGGGGCGCGAGGGGCATGCCTATACCATTGCCACGCCGGATGACCGGCTGGCGGTGGAGGCGGTGGAGAAGCTGATTGCAGCACCTATTCCGCGCATCGAGATTCCGGGGCTGGACGTGGTGGAATGGTCTGAGGGCGGATCCGCCCGCCGGGGCCGTGATGGCCGTAGCAAAGCCAAGGGCAGGACGGCCAAGGACAAGCCGAGGGACGACAAGCTCAAGGACAAGGAACGCGGCAAGCCGAAAGAGGCGCGCGAGCCCAAGGCCGAGCCGCCGCATGAGCGCGAGCGCCCCCGCCG
>JAKBCX010000038.1 GCA_021807465.1 Pseudomonadota bacterium
GTCGAAAATGCGGATGGCGCCGATTTCCTGCTTGGTGACATTGCCAGCCTTGCAGATGAGCGGGACCATCCAGCGCGGGTCGGCATTATGTTTGCGCCCAAGCGGCAGGCGGAACCAGTTGCCGGAAGCTTTGCCGGTTGTTTGGGGGCGCGGCGCACGCGGGGCCGGTGCCGCGGGCAGGATGGTGAGTTCCGCCGGCTCTGGCAGATGGGCGCGGGCTAGGCGGATAAGGGCGGCGGCGATGGATTCCGGCGATTGGCGCTGTAATAGAGCGTTGGCCAGGGTTAGCTCATCGGCTGTTGGCTCCTGTGCCAGGCGCGGGTCCTGCAGCAGGCGTTCCTGGTCGCGGGCGCGGATTTCCGCCGGGTTGGGCGGGCTTTGCCAAACGGCCTGGACGTTGGCGTGGGCCAGAAGTAGCTCCGCACGCCGGCGCTTGGCGGGGGGCACGAGCAGCAGGCAGGTGCCTTTGCGTCCGGCGCGGCCAGTGCGGCCGGAGCGGTGCAGGAAGGTGGCTTTGTTGCTGGGCAGCTCGGCCTGGATAACGAGATCCAGTTCTGGCAGGTCGAGGCCTCGGGCCGCGACATCGGTGGCGATGCAAATTTGTGCGCGGCCCTCCCGCAATGCGTTGAGCGCGGCACTCCGTTCGCTTTGTGAAAGTTCGCCGGATAGGGCGACGGCGTTGAAGCCGCGGGCGAGCAGGCTGGCGTGGAGGTGGCGCACGGCATCGCGCGTGGCGCAAAAAATGAGGGCTCGGGTTTCGTACAGGCGCAAAAGGTTGACCAGCCCGCCTTCCAGCTCGTGCCCGGCGACCAGAACGGCGCGGTATTCAATATCGGCATGGGGCTGATTGCGGGCCACTGTGTCGATACGCAGGGCGTTTTGCTGGTATTGGCGGGCGAGGGCCGCGATTTCCTTGGCGATGGTGGCTGAGAACAGCAATGTGCGGCGCGTGGCTGGGGCGGCGGAAAGGATGAATTCCAGCTCGTCGCGGAAGCCGAGATCGAGCATCTCATCGGCTTCGTCCAGGATGACGGCTTCCAGCTCGTCCAGGCGGAGGTTGCCGCGCTCGATATGATCTTGCAGACGCCCCGGTGTGCCGACCACGATGTGGCAGCCGGCAGCGAGCTGCCGGGCCTCGCGCCGGGCATCCATGCCGCCAACGCAGGAGAGGATGCGGGCGCCTGCATATTCATAAAGCCAGTTCAGCTCGGCGTGAACCTGCAACGCCAGCTCGCGCGTGGGGGCGATGACCAGGGCGAGCGGGTTGTGGGTGGCGGGCAGAGCCTCGTTCTCGCCCAGGATAGTGGGGGCGATGGCAAGGCCGAAAGCGACGGTTTTGCCGGAGCCGGTTTGGGCGGAGACGAGCAGGTCGCGATCGGCGGCTTCGGGCACCAGAACCGCCTGCTGCACAGATGTTGGCTCCTGATAACCGCGGGCGGCGAGCGCGCGGAGGAGGGCAGGGGCGGTAATGGGGAAATTCATCGGGAATCTTTCGGAAACGGCCCTCTTAGGCGTGGGGGGCGGTGAGCGTCAATGCGTGCCGGGTGCACGGCAGAGGGTGATTTTGCGCGGGCGGTCTGCGCCCGTTGAACTGTTGCAGCACGAAAAAATTACAAAA
This sequence comes from Pseudomonadota bacterium, assembly GCA_021807465.1. GTDB lineage: Bacteria > Pseudomonadota > Alphaproteobacteria > Acetobacterales > Acetobacteraceae > Acidocella. The sequence continues at coordinate 1,619 of JAKBCX010000038.1, forward strand.
TTGGCAGCAAAATTCCAGTATTTGCCCGGGTTCTGGCGTTGTTTCAGGATTGAAGGCGGGACGATGCTGCCGTATGCTGGCTTCCGCTAGGTTTGCCCTGGCGCTCCGCATGTTTATTGAAGGACTGTTTTTATAGTGCGACCCCCGAAAAACGACCGCCAGCGACAGAATCGCCGTCGCGGTTTTGACGACGATAATTTCTTTGGCAACACCCTCCCGCCCCCGTCTTTTTCCGGGTTTGGGTCCACCTCCTCCGCACCGGAGGCTAAGGCAACGGTGAAATGGTACAACCCTGAGAAGGGGTTTGGTTTCGTCGAGATGTCTGATGGCTCCGGTGATGTGTTCCTTCATGCCAATTCGCTGCAGAATGCTGGGTATCAGGCCGTAACGCCAGGTTCCATTCTGACCATCCGCGTTGGTCAAGGCCAGAAGGGCCGCCAGGTTGATCAGGTGATTTCCGTGGCCGAGGGTGACGCGCCCCCGCCGCGTAGCGGTGGTTTTGGCGGTGGCGGTTTCGACCGCCCGCGCGCCCCGCGTCCGCCACGCCAACAGGCCGGTGGCCCGGCCGTGGAGATGGACGGTGTGGTGAAATGGTATAATGCCACCAAGGGGTTTGGCTTTATCAGCCCGCAGAACGGCGGCAAAGATGTGTTTGTGCACGCCACCGCGTTGGAGGCGGCCGGACTTTCGCCGCTTCAGGAAGGGCAGGCGGTGAAGATGAGCGTGGTGCAGGGGGCCAAAGGGCCGGAAGTTTCCGCGATCAGCTTGGATTGATTTTGGTTTTGCCCGGAAAAGCCCCGCGAAAGCGGGGCTTTTTTGTTATGTGGCGATGGTTGGGGCTGCCAGAAGCTCCTTGCTGCTGATGCGCTCGACGCCGAGCGCTGCCAGCCTGGCCCAGGCTGCATCTAACGAGCCGTTCAAGTCGATGGCGCGGCAGGCATCCTCGATGATAGTAACGGCGAAGCCGGAATGGCGGGCATCTTCGGCGGTCCAGGCGACACAAAAATCGGTCGCGAGGCCGCAAATATATAGGTGCTCCACACCAAGGGCGCGCAGATAGCCGTCCAGCCCGGTTTTAGTGGTGCGGTCGGCTTCCAGGAAGGCGGAATAGCTGTCCACGTTTTTGTGGCTGCCTTTGCGCTGGATGAGGGAGGCATGAGAGACGTGCAGGGCGGGGTGGAGCGCGGCGCCTGGGGTGTCCATAACGCAATGAGTGGGCCAGAGAACCTGGGTGCCATAAGGCAGCTCGATGGTCTCGAATGGCTGGCGGCCAGGATGGTTGGCGGCGAAGGAGATGTGGTCAGCCGGGTGCCAGTCCTGTGTGAGGACGACGATCTCGAATTTTTGGGCCAATTTATTAACCAAGGGGATGATGGTTTCTCCGCCGGGAACGGCGAGCGCGCCGCCGGAGCAGAAATCTGGCTGAATATCGACAATGAGCAGGGCGGAATTTGGCTGCATGGCGGGTAGTATAGGGAAAATGCGCGGGGGGATATAGACAGGGTGTGGGAGATGGCGTAAGCCTCCGCCCCTCAACGGAACGCGGGAGGCGTGGGCGCAGGTGTGCCCGGCCGGCTGTACCGCGGTCCATTGGCTTGCTCTTAAGTTAAGAGACGCTGCCAAAGGATCAAGGAGCCAGAGATGGCGAAGAAGATTGTCGGCTATATTAAGCTGCAGATTCCTGCAGGTAAGGCCAACCCGTCACCGCCGGTTGGCCCGGCGCTGGGTCAGCGCGGCCTGAATATCATGCAGTTCGTGAAGGAATTCAACGCGGCGACGCAGAGCATGGAGCCGGGCATGCCGGTGCCCGTGGTCATTACCGCCTACGGTGACCGTACCTTCTCCTTCATTATGAAGACCCCGCCCAACACCTACTTCCTGAAGAAGGCGGCGGGCATTGCCAAGGGCACCACCGCGCCTGGCAAGGGTGCTGCCGTGGGTAAGGTGACGATGGCGCAGCTGCGTGAGATCGCCAAGACCAAGATGAAGGATATGAACGCCAACGATGAGGACGGCGCCGTGCGCATGCTTGCTGGCTCTGCCCGCTCGATGGGCCTGACTGTGGTGGAGGGCTAAGAAGATGGCACATGATAAGCGTTTGGCCGCTGCCCGCGCCAATGTGGACCGCAACAAGAACTACGCCCTGACCGATGCGGTGGCGCTGGCCAAGGCCAATGCTAAGGCGAAGTTCGACGAGACGATTGAAATTGCCCTCAACCTGGGCATTGACCCGCGTCATGCCGACCAGATGGTGCGCGGCCTGATTTCTCTGCCGAATGGCACGGGCAAGACGCTGCGCGTGGGCGTGTTCGCCCGCGGTGCGAAGGCCGAGGAGGCTTTGGCCGCTGGGGCTGACGTGGTGGGCGCCGATGATCTGGCCGAGAAGGTGCAGGCGGGTGATATCCAGTTTGACCGCTGCATTGCCACCCCGGATATGATGGGCCTGGTGGGTAAGCTGGGTAAGATCCTTGGCCCCCGCGGCCTGATGCCGAACCCCAAGCTGGGCACCGTGACCATGGACGTGAAGGGCGCCGTGACGGCCGCCAAGTCTGGCCAGGTGGAGTTCCGCGCGGAGAAGGCTGGTATTATCCATGCTGGTATTGGCAAGGCGAGCTTCGAGAATGAGAAGCTGATTGAGAACGCCAAGGCGCTGATCGATGCTGTGCAGAAGGCTAAACCGGCTGGGGCCAAGGGCACTTACCTGCAGAAGGTGGCCCTGTCCTCGACCATGGGGCCGGGCATCCGCGTCGATGTGACGACGGTTGGGGCTTAAAGTTTAGCAGATACGTGGCGGCTTTGGCTGCCACGGGCAGGGGTGGAAACACCCCGACCTGTCCAAGACCGTATGTACCGCAAGGTTTGAAGGGTTTGCCCCGCAGGCGGTAGAGAGGTGCCAAAGGTTTCGCGGTAACGCGGGGCTTTGGTGGTTCGATGAGAGGACAGGCGAATAGATGTCCGGGGTGGTCCCGGCATCTTGGGTAACCTGGCGGTGCATTAATATATGTGCCGCCGCAAGTTGGAGACGGATGTGGATCGCATAGAGAAGCGTGAATTCGTCGCTGAGCTGTCTGAGGTGTTTGCCGAGACGTCGATGGTTGTTGTCACCCGCAATGCGGGCATGACGGTGGCCGACGTGACCGAGCTGCGCCGCAAGATGCGCGAGGCGGGCGCGAGCTTCAAAGTTGCGAAGAATCGTCTGGCTTTGCTTGCTCTGGAAGGAACCCGGTTTGATGGCATTTCGCCCCTGCTGAAGGGGCCGACCGCGCTGGCTTGGTCTAAGGACCCGGTTGCCGTGGCGAAAGCTGCCATCGACTTCGCCAAGACCAATGACAAGTTCGTGCTGGTTGGTGGCGCGCTTGGCTCCCAGTTGCTTGATGCAAATGGGGTTAAGGCGCTCTCCGAACTGCCGTCGCTGGACTCGCTCCGCGCCAAGCTCCTGGGGCTTATTCAAGCCCCGGCGACCAAGGTTGCGGGCGTGCTGCAGGCGCCGGCTGGGCAGCTTGCCAGGGTTTTCGCGGCGTACGCCGATTCCAAGAAGGGCGAGGCAGCCTGACGCGCCTTTGCGCTTGAATTTGCGGGGCCGCGCGGTGCGGCCTTGCATTGAACCAAACAAAGCCTACTTACTCGAAGGATTTTATAAATGGCCGACCTGAATGCGCTCGTTGAAGAGCTGTCGAAACTGACTGTGCTGGAAGCTGCTGAGCTGTCCAAGCTGCTGGAAGAGAAGTGGGGCGTTTCCGCCGCTGCTCCTGCTGCTGTGGCTGTTGCCATGCCGGCTGGTGGCGCTGCCGCCGCTGCTCCCGCTGAAGAGCAGACCGAGTTCACGGTGATCCTCGCCAATGGCGGTGACAAGAAGATCAACGTGATTAAGGAAATCCGTACCATCACGGGCCTGGGCCTCAAGGAAGCCAAGGACCTGGTCGAGGGCGCGCCGAAGACCGTCAAGGAGAATGTCTCCAAGGACGAGGCCGCCGCGATCAAGAAGACGCTGGAAGAGCAGGGCGCGACTGTCGAAGTCAAGTAATTCCGCTCCTCGCCAGGACTTGTATGGCCTCTGGCGTGCATAAGACCAAAGGGCAGGCGATGACCTACGGGTGATCGCCTGCCGCCTGTTTCTGTAAGACGACTAAGACTACGCTGAACATTTTTACGAGGGTGATGCGATGAACGCGATCAATGGTGGTTTGGGTAAAGGGTCTTTCACCAGCCGGAAGCGCATTCGTAAAAGCTTTGGCCGTATCCCCGAAGTGGCGCCGATGCCGAATCTTATCGACGTGCAGCGCGCCAGCTATGATTCCTTCCTGCAGATGCATGTGAAGCCGGACTCCCGCAGCCATTCCGGCTTGCAGGAAGTTTTCAAGTCGGTCTTTCCCATCGACGATTTCGCTGGCCGCGGCCGGCTTGAGTTTGTCTATTACGAGCTGGAAGAGCCGAAATACGATGTTGAGGAGTGCATTCAGCGCGGCATGACCTATGCGGCGCCGCTGAAGGTGATTCTGCGCCTGATTGTGTGGGATTTGGACGAGGATACCGGCGCCCGCTCGATCCGCGATATTAAAGAGCAGCCCGTTTACATGGGCGACATGCCGCTGATGACTGATAATGGCACCTTCGTGGTGAACGGCACGGAGCGCGTGATTGTCAGCCAGATGCACCGCAGCCCGGGTGTGTTCTTCGACCATGATCGCGGCAAGACGCATTCTTCTGGCAAATACCTCTTTACCGCGCGCGTGATTCCGTATCGCGGCTCCTGGCTCGATTTCGAGTTCGACGCCAAGGATCTTGTGTATGTGCGCATCGACCGCAAGCGTAAGCTGCCGGTGACCACGCTACTCTATGCGTTGCCCAGCTTGGTGACGGAGCAACTGATTGAGGCGCGCGCCGCCAAGGGCGAGCAGCTTGAGATCGGTGAGATAAAGGGCATGGATGCCGAGGAAATCCTTGGCGTTTTCTATGGCAAGGTGGTTTACAGCGCGAATAAGGGCCAGTGGGCGCGCCCGTTTGATGCGGAGGCCTTCCGTAACCAGAAGCTCATTGATGACTTGGTGGATGCCGATACTGGCGAGGTTGTGGCCAAGAGCGAAGAGAAGCTGACCGCCCGCGTGGTGCGCAAGATTGCGGAAAAAACCAAGCGCGTGCTGGTGACACGTAGCGATCTGATTGGCCGCTTCATCGCCGAGGATATGTACGACCCCGAGACCGGCGAGATTTTTGCCGAGGCGGGCGAAGAGCTGGTTGAAGCCAAGCTGGCGCTGCTGGAGAGCAAGGGGTTGGACGAGCTGCCGACGCTTGCCATCGACCAGGCCAATGGTCCGTGGATTCGCAACACGCTGGCGGCGGATAAAAACTCCAACCGCGAGGATGCGCTGATCGACATTTATCGCGTGATGCGCCCTGGCGAGCCGCCGACGAGCGAGACGGCGGAGGCGCTGTTCAAGGGGCTGTTCTTCGACGCGGAGCGTTATGATCTGTCCGCTGTGGGCCGCGTGAAGATGAATATGCGCCTAGGGCTGGACACGGACGATTCCGTGCGCGTGCTGCGCAAGGAAGACGTTCTCCGCACCATCAAGATTATGTGCGAGTTGAAGGATGGGCGCGGCGCGATCGACGACATCGACAATCTCGGCAATCGCCGCGTGCGCTCGGTGGGCGAGCTGATGGAGAACCAGTACCGCGTGGGCTTGCTGCGCATGGAGCGCGCGATTCGCGAGCGCATGGGCTCGGTGGATATTGATAGCGTGATGCCGCACGACCTTATCAACGCTAAGCCGGCTGCCGCCGCGGTGCGTGAGTTCTTTGGTTCTTCGCAGCTCTCGCAGTTCATGGACCAGACCAATCCGCTCTCTGAAGTGACGCATAAGCGCCGCCTTTCGGCGCTCGGGCCGGGCGGTTTGACGCGTGAGCGCGCAGGCTTTGAGGTGCGCGACGTGCATCCGACACATTATGGCCGTATCTGCCCGATTGAGACGCCGGAAGGGCCGAACATTGGCCTGATCAACTCGCTGGCCACCTACGCCAAGGTGAACAAATACGGTTTCATCGAGACGCCGTATCAGATTGTGAAAGATGGCGTGGTGCAGCCGGAGTATAAGTATCTCTCCGCCATGGAGGAGGAGCGCCTGACGGTGGCGCAGGCCGACGCGCATAAGGAAGCGGACGGCAAGCTGCTGGATGATCTCGTTTCCGTGCGCCGCAATGGCGACTTCCTTATGGTGAAGCCTGAGGAAGTGACGGCCATTGACGTTTCACCGAAGCAGCTTGTTTCGGTGGCGGCGGCTTTGATTCCATTCCTTGAGAATGACGACGCCAACCGCGCGCTGATGGGTTCGAACATGCAGCGCCAGGCTGTGCCGCTGATCCAGTCCGACGCGCCGGTGGTGGGCACGGGCATGGAAGCCGCTGTGGCGCGCGATTCTGGTGCGACCATCGTGGCGAAGCGCGCGGGCATTATCGACCAGATCGATGGTGCGCGTATCGTGGTGCGGGCGACGGCAGAAGATGGCACGACCATGGGCGTCGATATTTACCGCTTGCGTAAATATATGCGTTCCAACCAGAGTACCTGCATCAACCAGCGCCCGCTGGTGAAGGTAGGGGACCGGGTGGCGGAAGGTGATATTATCGCCGATGGTCCGTCCACCGAACTGGGCGAGCTGGCGCTGGGCCGCAACGCGCTGTGCGCGTTCATGCCCTGGAACGGTTATAATTTTGAGGACTCGATTCTGATCTCCGAGCGCATCGCGCGTGATGATGTGTTCACCTCCATCCATATCGAGGAATTCGAGGTGATGGCGCGTGACACAAAGCTCGGCCAGGAAGAGATCACACGCGATATTCCGAACGTCGGTGAGGAAGCGCTACGGAATCTCGATGAGGCGGGCATTGTTTATATCGGTGCCGAGGTGAATCCGGGCGATATTCTGGTGGGCAAGGTCACGCCGAAGGGCGAGAGTCCGATGACGCCGGAAGAGAAGCTGCTGCGCGCCATTTTTGGTGAAAAGGCCTCTGACGTGCGTGACACCTCGCTGAAGCTGCCGCCCGGCGTTGCCGGCACGGTGGTGGATGTGCGCGTGTTCAACCGCCGCGGTGTGGACAAGGATGAGCGCGCGCTGGCGATTGAGCGCGCCGAGATCGAGCGCTTGGCCA
>JAKBCX010000039.1 GCA_021807465.1 Pseudomonadota bacterium
TTACGCGCCGCAGCCAGTTTATAATCCGCCTCCGGCCTATTACGCGCCGCCGGGCTATTGGCATCATCATCACGATGATGATGACGAGGGCGATGACGATTAAACACTGCCTCCGCGCGGCGTTTTCTGCCGCATGGCAATGGCCATTGCATTCACGGCCAGGCTGGCCAGCCCCGCCAGCAGGGCCATGGCCACGCCGCTGGCGGGCAATGGCGCAAAGCCGAATAAATCCCGTAATTGCGCCACGGCCAGGGTCAGCACAAGCGCCACGGCGGCAATGCCCATTACAATGCCCAGCGCGCGGTTTGGCCGCGGCAGCGCCGCCAGCCCCTTGCCGCCCAGCGCCCGGTTGCTCAGCACCAGTCCCAAATTTCCCGTCACCATCGTAATAAACGCCATGGCCCGCCCGGTGGCCTCGCCGCCCGCGCCCTGGGCACCGAGCAGAAATACCAGCAGCGCCGCGCCCAGCACCGTAACTCCCTGCATCAGCCCCCCGGCCAGCAGCCCCAGGCTGAACAAAGCCGCGCCCGGCGGCCGTGGCGGGCGCGCCATGATAGCGCCATCCGCCTTTTCCGCTTCGAAAACGATCGAGGAAGCAGGGTCGATAATCATTTCCAAAAACACCACATGCACCGGCCCCAGCAAAAGCGGCCAGCCAAGCAGCACGGGAATCAGAGACATCCCGGCAATCGGCACATGCACGGCCAGAATGTAGGAAAACGCCTTGCGCAAATTGGCGTCTATCCGCCGCCCCAGCCTTATGGCCGCGACCAGGCTGGTGAAATCATCGTCCAGCAGCACCAGGCTCGCCGCCTCGCGCGCCACATCGGTGCCGCGCCCGCCCATGGCCACGCCAATATGCGCGGCCTTCAACGATGGCGCGTCATTCACCCCGTCGCCGGTCATGGCCACCACCTCGCCATTGGCGGCAAAGGCCTGCACCAGCCGCAGTTTTTGCTCCGGCATTATGCGGGCGAAAACCCGTGTATCCGCCACGGCGGCGCGCAAGGCGGCATCGTCCATCTCCGCCATTTCCGTGCCGGTTAAAACCCGCTTTGCCTCTATGCCCGCCTGCCGGGCGATGGCCAGCGCCGTTACCGGGTGGTCTCCCGTCATCATCGCCACGCCAATGCCCGCCCCCCGGCACGCGGCCACGGCCTCTGGCACGCCGGGGCGCAGCGGGTCGGCCAAACCCGCCAGGCCGAGAAAGGTGAAGTCGAAATCATGCTGGATTTCCGGCCAGCCTGGCTTGGCGTGGGTGCCCTTGGCCACGGCCAGTACGCGCAGCCCCGCCGCCGCCATCTCCGCCACGCCGCGCCGTACGGCCTCCAGCCCTGCCTCATCCATGTGGCACAAATCCGCCACTGCCTCCGGCGCGCCCTTGGCGGCGATAACATGCACGCCGCTGGCACTGCCGCGCCATGCCTGAGACATGGCCAGCAGCTCCGGCTGCAGCGGGTAGCCATGCGCCAGCACCCAATCGGCGTGCAGATGCTCGGTATTGGCCAGCCCTTGCTGCCCCAGCCGGTGGAAGGCCTGCTCCATTGGGTCAAACGGGTCTGGCCGGCTGGCCAAAATGGAAAACTCCACCAGCTCGTGGAACGCCTCTGGCAGCGCGTCCGTTGCCTCCGTCACGGTCAGGCGCTCGCCGCCCACGGCCAGTTGCGCCACTGCCATGCGGTTCCGTGTCAGCGTGCCGGTCTTGTCGGTACATAGCAGCGTGGCCGTGCCCAGCGCCTCTATGGCCGATGCGCGGCGCGCCAGCACATGCTGGCGCGACATGCGCCACGCCCCCAGCACCAGAAAGATGGTGAGAACAAGCGGAAATTCCTGCGGCAGCGTGGCCATGGCCAAGGTAATGCCCGCCAGCACCGCCTGCAGCCATTGCCCGTGTTTCAACCCATAGGCCACGGCCAGTAAAACCGAGGCCCCAATACCCGCCGCCGCGAACAGCCAGACCAGCCGCCGCATCTGCACCTGCAAGGGCGGCGGCGCGGTCTCCACACTGCTCAGTGAATGCCCGATGCGCCCAATGGCGGTGCGCGGCCCGGTGGCGGTAACGCGCGCCGTGCCGCTGCCGCCCGTTATCAGGCTGCCAGCCCACATAAAGGGCGAATCCTCGCCGCCCGGCACGGTCTCCACATTTTGTCCAGCGCCAGCCAGCTTACGTACCGGCACCGATTCACCGGTCAGCAAGGCCTCATCGGCCTGCAACGATGCCGCCTTAAGCAGCACCGCATCCGCCGGCACGCGCTCGCCTTCCTCCAGGTCAATCACATCGCCCGCCACCAGCTCGCGCGCCGCCAGCCGCATTTTCTGGCCATCCCGCCACACCATTGCCTGCGGGCTGGCCAGCTCGCGCAACGCCGCCAGCGCGGTTTCCGTGCGCGCCTCCTGCACCACCACCATCGCAACATTCAGCACGGCGAAGCCAAGCAGAATCAGCGCTTCGGCAAGGTTGCCCAGCAGCAGATAAACAAAACCCGCCGCCAGCAGTAATTGCAGCATCGGCTCGCGCACCGCATCCCACACAATGCGCGGCAGGCGCCGCCGCTGGTCCTGGGGCAATTCATTTGGCCCATCCCGCCGCAACCGCGCGGCGGCTTCGTCCGCCGCCAAGCCCGCGCCGGGCGCCTGGTTCGTAAAGCCCGCCCGCCCGTTACCGCTGGCTTCCCGCGTCTGGTTCAATGGCTGCGCTCCAACCAAGCCGGGCCAAGCATGGCACGCGGCGGCGGCCGGAAGCATTGACTTTACGCAACGCGATTTTTCAGCGCATGGCCTATCCGGTATCGCCAGGTGAAAATAGGTGAAGCAATGCGGCAGTTCCACACGGAAACCCATCTGATCGAACGCACGGGCTGGCTGCGCGCCGCCGTGCTCGGCGCCAATGACGGCATTATCTCCACGGCCAGCCTCATCCTCGGTGTTATCTCGGCCAGCGGCTTGCGGCACGATGCGCTGGTGGCGGGCGTTGCCGGGCTGGTGGCGGGCGCCTTGTCCATGGCGGCGGGCGAATACGTGTCTGTCAGCTCCCAGGCCGATACCGAAGGCGCGGCCCTGGCCAAAGAACGGCGCGAGCTGGCCACGGACCATACGCACGAGCTGGCGGAGCTGGCCGGCATTTACGAGGCGCGCGGGGTGGAAGCCGGGCTGGCGCACGAGGTTGCGGCGCAGCTCATGGCGCATGACGCGCTGGGCGCCCATGCGCGCGATGAACTGGGCATTTCCGAAATTACCAGCGCCAATCCTATCCAGGCGGCCTTTGCCTCGGCGCTCACCTTTGCCACGGGGGCCGCCGCGCCGCTGCTGCTCACGGCCTTTTTGCCCGCGCCATGGCTCATGCCGGGCCTCGGCGTGGGCGCGCTGCTATTCCTGGCCGTGCTTGGCGCCATTGGCGGCAAGGCAGGCGGCGCGCCCATGCTAAAACCCGCCTTACGCGTCACCTTCTGGGGCGCCCTGGCCATGGCCGCCACCACCGTCATCGGCAAGCTGTTCGGCGCGGTGGTTTAGCGCCCTGCCGCATCGCCCTGGCGCGGCGCCTTACTGGGTAAGGTCCACCCGCGCCCAGCTTTCATCCGGGTTGAACAAGCTCATCTCCCCGGCCAGCTTGGCCGTGTCCGGGCCAAGATCCTTCTGGAACACCACGCCATCCTGGTTGATGATGAAGGTCATGATGCCGGAATTGCCATAGCGCGCGGGCCAGGCAATGATGCCAAAGCCACCCGCCAAACGGCCATTCTGCATATAGGCTTTGGCGCCGCCCGGTGCGTCCGGCCCCTGTCCTTTCAAAAAGCCGTAATAATAGCCGTGGTAAGGCATCTGTTCGCCGCCCGGCTGCACGGCGCCGGGGTAGCCCTCGGCCTGGGCGCTTTCAACCAGCGGCCCCATTGGGCTGGCGGGTTTACCGGGTGCGGCGGGCCAATATAGCCCATCCTCCGTGCCCGGCGTGCTGGCCAGCCTATCGGCATAGGCTCCCGTGCCTGTGCCGCGTTCCACGCGGTTGAAGTAATCCTGCTCCGCCTCGGCAGCGGCCAGCATCGTTTTAATCGTCAGCAACTCATCCCGGCCAATGCGCCGGTCGAGAAGCTGGTCCAGCCCGGCACCGGTATTAAACTGCCATTTGCCATCCGTTTTTTCGAGCGGAATGGGGAACGGCCAATCCTCCTTACCAACAGTCAGAATCTCGCTGCCATCCTTCTGCGGCTCCAGGCTATGGCCTTGCGCGTAGGCGGCGGCGAAGGCCCGGGCGGCGTCTTCATCGGCCACCGGGTCGCCCGAAGAGATAATCTCTTCTCCGCCCTTGCCGAAAATAGCAAGCAAGGCTGGTTTATCCTGCTTCTGCACGGCGCTTATCAGCGCATCCACCGCGCTTTGCGGGGTGGCGAATTGCGTTTGCGCCATGCTGGCGGCAAAAGCGGGCGCGGCGCAGGCCAGCACGGCGGCAAAGGGGAGAATGAAGCGTACCGGCTTGTTCATTATCTGCTCCTCCCAAACCCGCCGCCACCGGCGCGGTAACCGCCGCCCTGGCTGAATTGGCGGCTCTGCATGCCGCGCGCGCTATACTGGTTTGCCGCGCGGCCCTGGTTGACGCCCGCAAAAGCATTGCCCCCGCCACTCCATTGCCCGCCAGATGGCCTGCTTCCAGCGTTGAAATTATTCTGGGCCTTTGGCGCCTGGGGCCGCGTGCCGCCCCCGCCAGCAGGCGGCTTGCCGGCGGAATTCACCATCGGCTTGCTGCCGCTGCCTATGGCCGGATTCTTGGGGTTTGCCCCCATGCCGGAAGGCGGGCGGGCAATATTGCCCGGCACCGGCACGCTGGACCGGCCCGCGCCATTGGCGGGCATCCCACCGGTCCGGGCCGGCGCGCCAACCGGGCCTGCTGGCGGGCGGTAAGTGCCTTGCGGGCGCGGCGGCGCGTGCCAATTATTGCTGTTTATCTGCGTCCGGTTAACATTGATGTTGTTGTAACGGTTCACGTTTACATTCACGTAGCCGCCATGCCAGTTGGGCTGCGCCCAGCCCCATAGGCTGGCGGAAATGGCCACGCCCGTGCCAAAGGCCAGCCCGGCCACCAGCGCCTGCCCCGCAACATAGCCGGGCGGCGGCGGCCAATAAACGGGCGGATAAGCCGGGTAGAGCCATGTGCCGTAAACCACGGTGGGGCTATAGGTGGGCACATAAACCACGCTGGGCTGCGCGGGTTCTATAATAATGGTCTGCCCCTGGGTGGAGACGGTTTGCTGCGGCGTGGACTTCAAATTACCCGCCTCCTGCGCCTGCTTGCGCAACCGCTGGACAGAGCTGAACACATCCGCCTGCTGCGTGGTCATGGCATAGCCAACCTGCTGCATCCAATCGAGCTTACTGTTCATCATCGACAGGATTTGCGGGAATGGCACCAGCGATTTCACCGACGGATCCCAGTTCTGCGCTTCCAACGCCTTCGAGAGCGCATCCCCGGTCAAATTCTTATTCCCCGGCTCCTGCAGCCAGCGCTCAGCCTCCACCACCTGTAGCGGGTAGGTGCAGGCCATGAGAATCTGCGTAAGCAACTGGTCCGGGTAAAGCGCGATCGGCGCCAGCAGCGCGTCAAGCTGCGCATCGGTATAAACCTGCTGCGTGCCAGAGGACGAAGCCGCGCTACCGGAATCCGTCTGGGCATAAAGCGGCGCGGGCCAGCTTGCGGCGAGAAAAGCCGCGCAGGACAGCGCCGCCAAACCAAACCGCAACGATGCCCGCCCGGTGGAACAAGATACTCTGCTCACAGCGCCCGTCTCCCTCGCATGCCTCGTCGCGGCCTGTTGGCCACCTGGGTACTGGCAGGCAACATAAGCAGTTTTTCCGGCATTGTCACGAATATGCCAGGCCGCGCCGGCACCGGAACATTAGGCCGTTTCGGCGCCATGGCAGAACGGCACCCGCCCGCGCGGCCCGTGAACATGCCATTAAATTTGTTTCAGGCGCGGGTGCCGCCGCGCCTGAAACAGCCTTTCACCAAAGCGGGCGCTGCTGCAAGGCGGCGCGGCGGTCGCGCACAATGCGGTCGCGCTGCGCCGGGGTAATGCTGGGCGTGCCGGCGGGCAATTCGTTCCGCACATCCGCCAGCTTCACCTTGCGCACGCTGGGCACAGGCTCGCTGGAGCAATCCACCCAGCGGCCCTGGATCACGCCGGTGCGGTAACCCGCCGTATCCAGCCAGTTGGGCACGCCCGGGTCGCGCGCGGAAACGACGACGCGCAATATGCCATCCGCATCCACCCCCGCCTGCGCGCCATTCAGGCTGCTATGGTTGTTGTACCAGTCCAGTGTCTCGTAAATATCGCTGGTGAGGATGAGCGAGCGGTACACATAAGCCTCGGGCACGGTGGTCTCGACAATCAGCGCCTCGTCATCGGCCAGATCATACGCGCCCTCGTAATAAAACTGCCCCTTCAACCCGCCCATTTGCGAGAAATCGGTGGCGCGCAGCTTGTTCACAAAGCCGTCGTCACGCAGCTTTTGCGGCCGGTCCACCAGCAGCGGCGCAATAAAGCCCGCAAACGGCGCAATGCCGCGCAATGCCGCCTCCAGCGCGGCAGCCGGGCGGCGCGGGCGCGGTGCGGGAATGTCAATCCGCTCGATGGACAGGCTCGGCTCCACCTCCGTGTTCCAATCCGAGCCGACCATGCGGACCAGCAGCGCGTTGGAGGTGGGATCAAGCTCCCACCAATCGCCCGCATAACCCTCGGGCCGCGCGGGGCTTAGGATAACATCGTAACGCCCATTGGCATCCACGTTCAGCTTGTTGATGTCATGCACCGGGCGGGGCGCACCGAGATTCACACTGCCTTCCACCTGCTTGGGGCGCGGCCCGGCCTGGGCGATAACGGCCTGGTTCATATTCCCGCGCCGCCCGCGCAGCCGGTAAGTGCCGCCGGGGGCAATTTTCGCCGAACGGTAATTCGTATCCGCGTTGGGCTGGCCAAGCGTGATGTAATTGCTGATCTGCGGCACGAAAACCGGATGGTCCGGGTCCGAGGCCAGCGCATCGATCGCCCCCGCCGCCACGGCGGAAAGTGCCAGGCGCGCGGCTTCCTGGCGCAGTTGCGGGTCGCTCTGCTGCGCCTCGGGCAGGCGGGCGAGAATGCGCTCGGGCAAATCGCGCAGCCCGTCGAGAAATTCAGTCCAGCCGGGCACGGGGGCAATCTTGCTCTGGGGGGCGGGATGATCGGGCATTTTCCTCTCCAATATCTCTTCAGGTTTATCTTGCGCCCCTGGCCGGGACGAAAAACCCCATCCTGGCGGATGGGGTTCGCGATTTCAGCCTTTCACCGGAATGTTATAGCGCGCGATGTAATCGGCATAACGGTCCAAAATTCCCTGGCGGGTAAAGCCATATGTCTCCAGCTTGTATTCGTGCTTGCCATGCTTGCCCTTCTGGTTATTGGCCAGATAGGCCTGCATGGCGGCCTCGGCCGCGGGGGTGAATGGTTCGTCAAACCTCTTGTAAATGCCGCGGATCGTGCCAATTGGGTCTTTCATCACATCGGCATATTGCACATGGTAAACAGCATCCGGCCCGTGCTTGGCGTGGAACTTGTTCACGCGCTCGATCATCAAATCGAACAAAGCCGTCTGGTCCTTGCCAATCTGGATCGGGTCCACCTTCTCGGCGGTCAGTTTGCGCACGGTCTCTATCAGGCTGCACGCGCTGGCCACCACTTCCGTGGGGTCGCGATGCGTCATTACAAGCTGGGCATCCGGGTACACGGTGGTCAGCGCCTCCAGGTATAGCGGGTGCCAAGGGTTCTTCAGCGTCCAGCGCCCGCCCGTATTTGCCTGCAGAAGCTGGAACAAACGCTTCTGGTAACGGAAGGCGGGCAGGTAATCAGCCTCGTACAAAAACCAGTTGCGGTAAGAGGGGATATGCGCCATCGCCTCGTAAACCTGCGCCAAAAAGCTGGGAGACATGGAGAACTGGCATTCGGTCGGGCTGTCGCCATCCTCGTGATGAATGGCCGAAATCTGCGGCACGTATTTCATCGACATGTCGATCTTATCCTGCGCCGCCTGGAAGCGCGGGCCGGCATGCAGCTCCTCCGGCTTGGGCGGCGGCACGGAATCGAACGCCTCCCAGCGCAAAAAGGCGCGGCGGGCCGGGTCGGAGGCCAGCAGGTTGATAGCCAGCGTGGTGCCGGTGCGCGGCAGGCCAAACAAAAAGAGCGGCTTCTCCACCGGGCGCTCCAGCAGCTCCGGGTGCTGCTTCAGGTAATCCTCCACCCGCATGCGGTTGGCCAGCGTGGCGGTCACGCTCTCAATGGCGCCCTGGTAGCCGCGCGGGGTAAAACCAGCCTCTTCGGCATAGGCTTTCAGCAGGCGGGTCAAACCTTCCAGAATGGCGGGGTCGCCGAAATCGGTAAGGCCGGTGCGGCGGCGCGCTTCGGCAATCACGCTTTCGGTGGTGGCAATGGCCGGGGCTTCGGTGGTGGTATTCACTATGGCGTTCCCTTGGGCTGCCGGGCGGCCCTTCGGGTCTGCCCGGCCGGTTCAAAATTGGCCAATAGCGATGGGTTCAGGCCAGGCCCCGGTCAAGCCCCGCGCCGCGCGCTTTAGCCAGATAAGGCCCGATATTGGCAGAATGGCCAGAATTGGCGAGGAGAGGTGCGGGCAAAGCCGCATTAATCTCTCACCCCGGCGCAAACGCCCGCACACGGCGGCCCAGCGATTGCACGGTGGCGCCGTACTCAGC
>JAKBCX010000040.1 GCA_021807465.1 Pseudomonadota bacterium
CCTTACCGCTTGGCGACGTCCCAATGCGCGGTGGCTCTCTTAAGCGCTATAGGGGTGGCTGGTAAAGCCCCCCGCCCCAGCGCCACCATTCGCCGGGCAGCAAGGCCGCTGCCGTGGCGGCCTGGGCGGGGGTGTTAAAAATGGCGAAGCAGGTGGCGCCGGAGCCGCTCATGCGCGCCAGCCTGGCGCCGGGCAGCGCCGCCAGGGCCGCCAGGGCCTCGCCGATGACTGGGGCAATGCCAATGGCGGCGTCCTGCAAGCTATTGGTGCAGTTGCCCAAATCCGCCACCATGGCATCCACGCTAGCCCAGGCTTCGGGCAGCGCGGGCGGGGGCGTAAAGGCGCCTTGCCGGGCCTTGAATACGGCTTGGGTGGGCACGGCCACGCCGGGGTTTACCAGCACCATGCCAAAATCCGGCAGGCGCGGCGCCGGGGCCAGAATTTCGCCTATGCCCTGCATACGGGCGGGGCGTGAGGCAAGGCATACCGGCACATCCGCGCCCAGTTGCAGCGCCAAGGCGGGCAAATCCGCTGTAACGCCCCAAAAGGCGGAGAGCAGCCTGAGTGCCGCCGCCGCATCGGCCGAGCCGCCGCCAATGCCCGAGGCCACGGGCAGGTTTTTCTCCAAAAACAGCGCCGCCCCGCGCCCTGGCGCCAGCAGCCGCGCCGCGCGCAGCACCAAATTATCCGCCTCGCCCGCAAGCCCGGCCCCGCACGGGCCGCTTATGTCCAGCGTCAGCGCCCCGGCCTGCGCCACGCGCAGCATATCTCCCACATTGGGGAATACGGCCAGGCTATCCAGCAAATGGTAGCCATCGTCCCTTTTGCCGGTAACGTGCAGGTATAAATTCACCTTGGCCGGCGCGAAGCGGGCAAGGCTCACGGCTGCGTCCCGAAATGCTGGTCAATCTTGGCCTTCAGCGCCGCTTCCTGCTTCGGGCTTGGGTGCAGAGAGAGCGCGCGCGCCCACTGGTAAGCCGCCTGCAAGGGCATGCCCGCCTGCCAGAACGCATCTCCCAGATGCCCGTTCACCTCCGGGTCGTCGGGCGAGAGATGCACGGCCTGGGTAAGCAGGTTGAGCGCCTTTTGCGTATTGCCCAGTTTCATCTCCACATAGCCCAGCGAGTCGATCACCGCCCCGTCATTCGGGTCCAGCGCCACGGCCTGGGCGAGCATGGTTTGCGCCTTCTGCAAATGCTGCCCATGCACCGCCCAGCTATAGGCCAGGTAATTCAGCACGTAAGGCTGGTTGGGCGAGAGTTGCAGCGCGGTCAGCATATCCGGCTCGGCCAGGCTCCAGTTGCCCATCTGGTCATGGCAAATACCGCGGTCGAAATACAGCACCCAGGCCGCTTCGGGCGGGTTGGGGCCGAGCGCGGCTATGGCCTTGTTGTAGTAGGGCAGGGCGGCGGCATAGTCGCTGCCCTCGCGCAGCGTGTCGGCAATATTGCTCAGCAGGCCGGGGTCGTTGGGTGCCTCGGCCAGTAGCCCTTTCAGCAGCGCCACCGCGTCATCGGTGCGGCCCGCCGAGGCCAGCAGGCTGGCCTGCTGCATGGCCGCCGGGGCGTAGAGCGCATCGTTCTTCTTTACCGGGGCCAGCGTGTCCAGCGCGTTTTGCACCTGCACCTTGCTGGGGGTGGCATCTGGGGTATCGGCGCCGGTTTGGGTATCGGCCAGCAGCAGGCGCGCGGCGGTCAGGTCTGGCCGCAGTTCCAGCGCAAAGCGCAGAAAGGCGGTGCGCAATATTGCCGCCTGCGGCTGGCTGAGCGAGCCGGCCAGGGTGAGATAAGCCTCCGCCATGCCCTGTGCGGGGGTGAAAATCACCGGCTTGTCCAACTGGCTTTGCAGCGCGGGCAGGGCGATGGAGAGGTCGGGATGCGCCGCCACCAGGGCGGAAAGCTCCGCCATGGCCGCGCCATTCTGGCCCTGGCGGGTATCCCAGCTCGCCAGAATTTGCGCCAGGCGCAAATTGGGCTGGCTGCCATCCACCGCGCCATACAGCTTCGCGGCACTTGCGGTATCGCCCGCCGCGTCGGCAATCAGCGCGGCGTTCAGCACATATACCGAGCCAAAAGCGGGGCTGTTGAAATAATTGCCCAGCCCGTTCAGCGCCGCCTGCTCGTTGCCCTGGCCGAATTGCGCCCAGGCCATCAGCAGCGGCCGGATCAGCCCTATAAGCTCATCTTGCGGCAAGGCGGCAAAATATTGCTGCGCCTGCGTAAAATGCCCGGCCTGGGCGGCCTTGTTGCCCAGCATCATGGTGGCCAGCGGGTTGCCGGGCAGGCGCGAAGCCAGCGCGGCGGTGCCGGAGTCGCCCGCCAGCAGCCCGGCCATGAACCCCTCGGAGATCAGCACCGGGCTATCTGGCTGCCCGTGCAGGGCGAGGCGGTAATAATGCGCCGCCGCCGCCATATCGCCCGTATTATCCGCATAGCGGGCGGCCAGGTAGGCGCCGTAGGTCGGGTCTATGTCCGCTGGGGCGCCAAGCGCGCCCAGCGGCCCGGCGGCGCAGGAGGTGAGCAATATGCACAAGGCGGCGGCGCCACGGCGGGGCAGCAATTTCAGCTTCATGCCCAAGCTGTAGCAGCGCCTTTGGCCTCCGGCAAAACGTGGCGCTTTTGCGGGGCCGCCGGGGCTGCTATAGCGTCGCGCCATGGCGCAATCCTTCCAGGCGGTCACGCACGGCATTACCGTCCAGGTCCAGGTTTTCTACCTGCCGGAACAATCCGCGCCGGAGTCCAGCGACTATAAATGGGCTTACCACGTCACCATCATCAATGGCGGCGGCGCCTCGGTGCAGCTTTTGCGCCGCACCTGGCATATTACCGATGCGCTGGGCCGCGTGCAGCGCGTGCATGGCGAGGGTGTGGTGGGCCAGCAGCCCGTGCTGCACCCCGGCGAGCGTTACGAATACACCTCCGGCACGCCGCTTCCCACGCCCTCGGGCTTCATGACCGGCCAGTACCACATGCGCGCCCTAGGCTCGGGCGAGGATTTCGACATCGACATCCCCGCCTTCAGCCTCGATAGCCCCTTCCAGAACACCAGCCTACACTAAGAACCGCCGGGCGGGGGTTATGTTACCCACCCGAAAATAGTTGACCGGTGCGGGCAGATGGTCAAATCTGCCCCCGGAACGGCCGGTTGTTTAGAAAATAACGGATAAATTCGCCGCGCGTGGCGGCTGGCATGGCCGCAGCGCGAACGGATGCGGATACGATCAGCAACAAGGAGGAAAGGGCGATGGATAATACCGGATGGATTTGCGGGTGCTGCGGCGCTGAGCGCCACCGTTTTGGCCAGCCCTCGCGGCGTGGCTTCATGCGGGCTGGCATGGCCGCTGCCGGGGCGCTGGGCGTGGCGGCCTTGCCTGGCCGGGCCTTCGCGCAGACGGTGCTTACACCCGATGCCGCGCTGCAGGCGCTGATGAATGGCAATAAGCGCTACATGCAGGCAAAACTTGAATCCTGCAGCACGGATTTGTCGATTTTGCAGCAGAAGACCATTGGCAAGCAGGAGCCTTTCGCGGCGGTGCTGTCCTGCGCCGATTCCCGCGTGCCCGTGGAACTCATCTTCGACCAGAGCATAGGCCATTTGTTTGTAACCCGCGTGGCCGGCAATATCGCGACATCCGAGATGATCGCCAGCCTGGAATATGGCGCGGCCGTGCTGGGCACCAGCGTTATCCTCGTGCTGGGGCATAGCGGGTGCGGCGCGGTGAAGGCCGCCATGGCGGGCAAGCCGGTGCCCGGGCAGATCAGCGAGCTGTTCGCGCCGCTGCGCCCGGCGGTGGATGAAGGCAAAGGCAATCTGGAAGCCACGATCAAGGATAACGCGCAAATCCAGGCGCATCTCCTGGCCACGGCCTCGCCGCTTCTCGCCGGGCTGATAAAGGACGGAAAGCTGAAAGTGGCGGCGGGGTATTACGAGCTGGGCACGGGGGACGTAACATTGCTGAGCTGAGCAGGGCGGCCACACGCGGAAAATCCTCCAATCAGGCGTGCGCCCAACGCCTACGCGCTGTTTCTCCCGCGGGGTGAATTGCCGGGTTGCGGGATTCTCCCCTTGCCCATATCTGTAGCCCTGGGGTCAGTTAGCCCCTCGAGCGGTTCCGCCTGTGCGGAACCGTTCTCGCTATCGTTTAGCGAGCAATATCCGCCTGGATGAAATCGTCCGACTCCATCCAGGCGGATATTGCTCTAGCAAGCCTGGAGGAGCGCCGTTGACTAAGAAAACCCCCGCCGCGAAGCTCAGCAAGCAGGAAAGCGGCGCAAAACAGGCGGAAGCATCCGCCAAGCCAAGCCGCGCGGAGGCCGAAGCCGCCATCCGCGTGCTGCTAAGCTGGGCGGGCGATAATCCGTCGCGCGAGGGCCTGCGCGACACACCTGCGCGCGTGGCCCGCGCCTACAAGGAATTTTTCAAGGGCTATGCGGAAGATCCCGAAGCGCTGCTGGCCCGCACCTTCGAGGAAACCGAAGGCTACGACGAAATGGTCGTGCTGCGCGACATAAGGCTGGAGAGCCATTGCGAGCACCATATGGTGCCCATTATCGGCCGCGCGCATGTGGCCTATTTGCCGGGCACGCGCGTCGTCGGCATTTCCAAGCTGGCCCGTGTGGTGGATGCCTATGCCCGCCGCTTTCAGATTCAGGAGAAGCTGACCGCGCAGATCGCCAACACCATTCAAGAGGTGCTGCAGCCGCGTGGCGTGGCCGTGGTTATCGAGGCCGGGCATCAATGCATGTCCACCCGTGGCGTGCATAAGCCCGGCGCCTCCATGGTCACCAGCCGCATGCTGGGCGAGTTCCGCGACAACCCCTCCACGCGGCGCGAATTTCTGGCGATGATCTCGCCACGCTCCTGCAGCGCGGTGGAATTCTAAAGCCCAAGCCAGCCCTGTAACGGGCTGGCGACAAAACAACCGCTGGGCCATGGTATATATGCATTGGCCCGGGCGGTTAAAGGCGCGGTGGCTGAAACGCTCTCTTACGTATGCCCCCCTGGCATCCTGCCCCCATAAGCGGTATCCCGCCCGGGCAAAGGAGCACGGAATGTCACCAAACGCCGCCAGCCCGCAAAACCGCCGCCTTGTTGCAGCCTGGCTATTTCTGCTCGCCTTCATGATCTGGGTCATGGTTGGTATTGGCGGCTACACGCGCGATACCGGCTCGGGCCTGTCCATCATGGATTGGGACCCCATCATCGGCGCCATTCCGCCGCTTACCCACCATGCGTGGGAGGCTTTGTTCGCTAAATACAAAACCATCTCTCAATATAAGCTGCTGCACCAGGGCATGGACCTTGCCGGGTTCAAGCAATTATTCTGGCCGGAATACTTCCACCGCCTATGGGGGCGGCTGATGGGCGTGGTGCTGCTCGTGCCGCTCATCATCTTCGCCCTGGCTGGGCGTATCGAAAAACGTCTCATCCCCTGGCTCGCGCTGCTCTTCGTGCTGGGCGGCGTGCAGGGCGCCATTGGCTGGTACATGGTGCATTCCGGCTTTATTCCCGGCAGCACCGCCGTGCAGCCTTGGCGGCTCAGCCTGCATTTCTTCGGCGCCATGTTCCTGCTCGGCGCCGTGTTGTGGACGGCGCTTTCCGTGCAATCGCCCGAGCCAGCGCGCCATGCCGGCTGCAAGGGTCTGCGCGCCCATGCGCGGGTGGCCTTTACCTTGCTGCTGCTCGCCATGCTCGGCGGCACGCTGGTCTCTGGCATTCATGGCATAGATGCGTTCAACATTGCCAAGGGCATTGGCACCGGCCAGCCCCCGGCGCATTGGCCGATGAGCGGTATATTCACCAACACCGCCACCATCATCTTCGACCATCAGTTCCTCGCCGTGCTGGCCACCATCGCCATTCTCTCCTTCACCGTGCGGGTGTTGCGCGGCAATGCCCCGGCCCCGGTGCGCGATGCCGCGCTGGCCGCGGGCGCGCTGGTGCTTCTGCAATTTGCGCTCGGAGTCACCGCCCTGGTCTCTAAACGGATCGACCTTGGCGTGACGCACCAGATGAATGCGGTGCTGCTGCTCGGCGCGCTGCTGCTGGCGCTGCACCGGCTGCGTGGCGCCACATGAAACAGGATCATGACGCAATATAATCCGTCTTTACTGAAAACCGGCCTCACCGCCTTACGCGCGCCGCTCAAGGCGGACCGGGTTCTGGGTACCTGGTGCCTCATCCTCGCCGCCATGGTGTTCGGCATGACCATTGGCGGCGGCCATGCCCGCACCATCGGCGCGAGCTTCTCCATCCAGGTCTGGCACCCTGTCATGGGCTTCATCCCGCCGCTCAATGCCCAGGATTGGGCCGCGCAATTCGCTCTGTTCCAGCACACGGCGCTGTACCAATCCCACCCCATATCGCTCGCCCAGTATAAATCGCTGTTCTGGCCCATGTTCCTGGACCGCAACTGGGGCAGGCTGATGGCGCTGGTGTTTTTGCTTCCTTTCGCCTGGTTCACCATCTCGGGCCGGCTGCGCGGCAAGGGGCTGGTGTGGATGCTGTTCATCTTCGCCTTGGGCGCCGGGCAGGCCACTTACGGCTGGTACATGGTGGAGCAGGGGCTGAAGCCCGGCGTGCTTACCCCGCCGCCAGCCTGGGCCGGGCCGCATTTCCTCTCCGCCATGGCCATATTGGCCCTGCTGCTGTGGACGGGCCTGACCTACCGCACACCCCAGCCCCTTGCCGTGCCCGGCACGGCGCGGCTGAAGCATGGGGCCACGGCCAGCGCGCTGCTCATTTTCATCACCATGGGGTTTGGCGCCTTTGTCGCCACCTCCAACGCCATCACAGTCTATCACAGCTTCCCCACCATGGACGGGCATTGGGTGCCGCCGGGCCTGCTCGCCCCGCCGCTTTGGGCCAACAAGGCCTTCGTGCAATTCGGCCACCGGCTGCTGGCCACCATCACCGCGCTTACCGTGCTTGCCACCTGCATCGCGGGGCTGCGCGCAACCCTGCCGCCCGCCCTGCGCGACCTTTTTCTGCTGCTGGCCGGGCTGGTGGCGTTGCAATATCTGCTGGGCATGACCACCATCGTGCTTGGCAGCAACGGGCTGGGCTATGTGCACGAGCTTAACGCCGTGCTGTTATTCGCCACCGCCATTGCCGCGCGCCACGGGCTGCGCGGCGCCCAAGGAGCCACGCCATGACCGAAGCCCTCGCCAAAGCCGCCGAACTCTTCCACGGCGCGGAAGGGCTGGACCCGCATGACGCCGTGAAAACCATGGCCCCGGCGCTGGACGGCACGGATGATGGCGAGCTGTTCCTGGAATACCGCGAATCCGAGTCCATCTCGCTCGATGATGGCCGCATCCGCGCCGCCAGCTTCGACACGCGGCGCGGCTTTGGTCTGCGCGCCGTGCTGGGTGAGGCCGCTTATTTTGCCCATGCGGGTGAAATTTCCGCCCCCGCCCTGGCCCGCGCGGCGGAAACCATACGCGCCGCCAAGGCGCTGGAAATCCCTCTTACCGCCGCTGGCCCCGCCGCCGCCCGCGCGCCGCTTTATGAGGGTGTGAACCCGCTGGCCGAGGCGCCCTTCGCCGCCCGCGCCGAATTGCTGAAGCAGATCGACGATTTCGCCCGCGCCGCCGATTCCCGCGTGGTGCAGGTTATGGCCAGCATCTCTGGCGAATGGCAGGTGATTGAGATCATCCGCGCCGATGGCGCCCGCGCGGCGGATGTGCGCCCGCTGGTGCGGCTGAACGTATCGGTGGTGATGGAAGAAAATGGCCGCCGTGAATCCGGCAGCCACGGCGCGGGCGGGCGCACCGGCTATGGCCCCTATATCGACCCGAATTTCTGGCAAGCCGCCGTGCGCGAGGCCATCCGCCAGGCCGAGGTGAATCTGCGCGCCGTCGCCGCCCCGGCGGGCGAGATGGAAGTGGTGCTGGGCGCCGGCTGGCCTGGCATTTTGCTGCACGAGGCCATTGGCCATGGGCTGGAGGGCGATTTCAACCGCAAGCAGACCTCCGCCTTTGCCGGGCTGATGGGCAGCCGCATCGCCAGCCCCGGCGTCACCGTCATCGATGACGGCACCATCCCCAACCGCCGCGGCTCTTTGACGATTGACGACGAAGGCACCCCCACATCGCGCACCACGCTGATCGAGGACGGGATTTTGGTCGGCTTCCTCCAGGACCGGCAGAATGCGCGGCTGATGAACATGCGCGCCACCGGCAATGGCCGCCGCCAATCCTACGCCCATGCCCCCATGCCGCGCATGACCAACACCATTATGCTGGGCGGCGAGGCGGCGCCGGAGGACATGATAAAATCCGTGAAGCGCGGCCTGTATGCGGTTAATTTCGGCGGCGGGCAGGTGGACATCACCTCGGGCAAATTCGTATTTTCCGCCGCCGAGGCCTACCTGATTGAAGACGGCAAGGTGACCGCCCCGGTGAAGGGCGCAACCCTTATCGGCAACGGGCCAGATGCGCTGACCAAGGTGGAGATGATCGGCAACGACATGGCGCTGGACCCCGGCATTGGCACTTGCGGCAAAAACGGCCAGGGCGTGCCGGTTGGGGTGGGCCAGCCCACCATCAAGCTCTCCGGCCTCACGGTGGGCGGCACGGCGGCTTAAACCCCATACCGCCCCGGCGCGCGCCCAAGCCGCTACACGGCCGAGTTGCCGCCATCCACCGGCAGCATGGCCCCGGTGATGAAACCCGCATCGTCAGACGCCAGAA